>CALMND010000462.1 GCA_937868565.1 uncultured Bacteroidota bacterium
TTCAATTTTAAAGAATTGAAAGGCCAGTCGCTTATTTCGTTCATAGACAAATCCAACAGACAAGAAATTATTAAAACAAAAAAAAAAAAAAAAAACATTCAGAATTACGCGCTGAAATTAATTGCGAAGAACGATGAAATAAAAACATGCAACGTTTCTCTTTCGTATTTTGAAGAGAAGGGCATGGAAAATTACTGGCAGGGGATCATATATGATGAAACCTTAAGAATGCAAGCAGAGCAAACCAAAATGCAGTCCGAAAAAATAGAAGCGACCTATAGACTTGTGAGAACTCTTGCTCACGAAATTAGGAACCCACTTACCAACATAGGACTCTCATTAGATGAGATTAATAAAAACGGAATGAAAGAGGCAGAACTCTCATACTTAGAAATTATCCGACGAGGGTCAAAACAAATTAATCACATAATTTCCGAACTTTTACAATCTGCAAAAACTGTTGAATTAAATCCTGAGCTAGTTGATTTAAATATTTTATTAATGGAGGTTCTGAGTTCAGCTCAGGATCGCATGAAATTAAAAAACATCGTCAGCCACGTTTCCCTGCTTGACTTTCCTGTTGTGAAAATCCTGGATAAAGAAAAATTTAAGATTGCCATTCTAAACTTAGTCGTTAACGGTATTGAAGCCATAGATAAAAAACAAGGTGTAATAAATATTGTTCTAAGCCGAACGATAGAGCGCACGATGATTCAGATAAAAGATAATGGCTCAGGGATTGAGGAAAATGGCTTAAAACACTTATTTGAACCCTATTTTACCACAAAAAAATCTGGCATGGGTTTAGGTTTGGTTTCTACCCTGAACATTATTAAATCCCACAAGGCTATTATTGAAGTAGAATCTCAACTGGGTGTGGGAACTAACTTCAAGGTTATTTTTCCGGGATAAACCCAAAAACCTATTTAAAATCCCGTTTTCTTACCCATTTTCCTTTCCTATTCTGCTAAAACTCTCTCCACTTGAAATAGTGGCTTTTTAGCATTTTTCTGTTATTTTTGTGTTTTAAACATTATGGCAACAACTAAAACGGTAGCGGATAAGAAGCTTAAGTTCAATAAAGAGCATTATATGAAATGGTATGAGTCCATGCTTTTAATGCGTCGTTTTGAAGAAAAAACCGGCCAAGTATACGTGCAGCAGAAAATTAAAGGCTTTTGCCATTTATACATCGGCCAGGAAGCCATTGTGGCAGGAACAGTAAGCGCTACAAAAAAAGAAGATAAGCATATCACGGCTTACCGTGATCACGCCCACCCCATTGGTCTTGGCCTTCATCCTAAATACGTAATGGCTGAAATGTACGCAAAAATCACTGGTTGCAGTAAAGGTAAGGGCGGTAGTATGCACATTTTTAGTAAAGAGCATAATTTTGTTGGTGGTCACGGAATAGTAGGCGGTCAGGTACCTCTAGGCGCAGGTATAGCCTTTGCGGAAAAATATATGGGTACCGACAACGTTTGCGTTTGCTCCATGGGAGATGGAGCCGTTCGTCAAGGGGCTTTACACGAGGCATTTAATATGGCCATGACGTGGAAGTTACCTGTGATTTTTATTGTCGAAAACAATATGTATGCTATGGGTACTTCGGTAGAGAGAACAAGTAATGTTCATGATTTGTGGAAACTCGGTTTGGCTTACGATATGCCTAGTAAACCTG
>CALMND010000463.1 GCA_937868565.1 uncultured Bacteroidota bacterium
ACAGTAAATTAAGACGGAGTATGAACGAGAAAATAAAAACACTGGAGACAAAGATAAGTGAAGCTTTGCTTGGTGGGGGTCAGAAGCGTATTGACTCACAGCATAAAAAGGGAAAATTAACGGCCCGGGAGCGTATTCATTTTTTAATGGACGAAGGGAGTTTTGAAGAAATTGGTATGCTTGTGCAACACCGAAGTAACGATTTTGGTTTGGATAAGGAAAAATATTTAGGAGACGGGGTTGTTACAGGCTACGGTAACATCAATGGAAGATTAACCTATGTATTTTCACAGGATTTTACAGTTTTTGGTGGAAGTCTAAGCGAGACTCATGCTGAGAAAATCTGTAAAATAATGGATTTAGCCATAAAAAATGGCGCACCGGTTATTGGTCTTAATGATAGTGGTGGTGCGCGTATTCAGGAAGGTGTGGTTTCTTTGGGAGGATATGCAGATATTTTTTATCGCAATGTAAGAAGCAGCGGTGTGGTGCCGCAACTTTCCGCAATCATGGGGCCTTGTGCGGGCGGCGCGGTTTATAGCCCAGCAATGACGGATTTTATTTTAATGGTTGAAAACACCAGCTATATGTTTGTAACGGGCCCCAACGTGGTAAAAACTGTTACTCATGAGGAAGTAACCAGTGAAGAATTGGGAGGAGCCTTAACTCATGCCACAAAGAGTGGAGTGACTCACTTTGCCTGTGCAAATGAGGTAGAAGCAATTACCTATATTAAACAACTTTTAAGTTATATTCCTCAAAACTGCGAAGAAGAGGCTCCTTCCCTACCCTATGAGGTTGGAAATGAAGTAAGGGAAGAACTTAACAATATCATTCCCGCTAACGCCAATCAACCTTACGATATCAGAGAGGTGATAGAGAAAGTAATTGATACCGATTCATTTTTTGAAGTACACAAATTATTTGCCGAAAATATTGTTGTAGGTTTTGCTAGACTTGCGGGAAGAAGCATAGGTATTGTTGCCAATCAACCCGCTGTATTAGCCGGTGTGTTAGATATAAAATCATCATCTAAAGCTGCTCGCTTTGTGCGCTTCTGCGATTGTTTTAATATTCCATTATTAGTCTTTGAAGACGTTCCAGGCTTTCTACCCGGCACCGATCAGGAATGGAATGCAATTATTACCAATGGGGCGAAACTTTTATACGCATTTAGCGAGGCTACGGTGCCGCGTATCACTGTCATCACACGAAAAGCATACGGTGGGGCTTACGACGTGATGAATAGCAAACATATTGGGGCGGACATGAATTTCGCCTGGCCGAGCGCAGAGATAGCGGTTATGGGGGCTAAAGGGGCTGCCGAAATTATTTTCAAAAATGAAATCGCCAACGCTGCCGATAAGGAATCCAAATGGAAGGAAAAGGAAACAGAATATCAAAATATGTTTGCTAATCCATATCGGGCTGCTGAAAGAGGTTTTATTGATGAAGTGATTAAGCCTGAAGAAACGCGAACAAAACTCATAAAAGCGTTTAAAATGCTAGAAAACAAAGTGGATAAACTGCCCAAAAAGAAACATGGAAATATTCCGTTGTAGTGCATTCTAATTAACTTAGTGTTTACAAATAATGAGTTTAATAACCAATATATTAGTTGCTTTTATTGCTGCGATTCACCTATACATCGTTTGGCTTGAAATGTTTGCCTGGACTACCAGAGGTAGAAAAACATTTAAGTCGGTACCCGCCGACATGTTCGAAAAAACAAAGGTGATGGCGGCAAATCAAGGCCTCTACAATGGTTTTTTAGCAGCCGGACTTATTTGGTGTTTGTTAATTACAGATCCGTACTGGAAGGTAAACGTATCTTACTTTTTTCTTTCTTGCGTTTTTGTAGCGGGCGTGTACGGAGCATTAACGGTACAACGATCTATTTTCTTCGTGCAAGCCTTACCTTCCGGCCTTGCCTTGCTCCTCCTTATTTTGTCAAACTAAATCTTATGAGAATAGCATCAGGTATTTTAACCGCTGTGCTTTTCGTAGTTCATTTTCCAATGCAGGTTAATTCACAAGAACCTGTTTTTACTTTAAAAAAGTATCTTCAATTTAAAAGCTATTCTGGGCATGAAAAGCCTGCCGGCGTTTACCTAAAAAACTTATGTGAAGAAATGGGTATTTATACAAGAGTTTTTTCAGATTCTGATTCTACTTATAATTTCTGCGCCTCCATCCTTCCACTCGACTCAAAAAAAAAATCCGTTGTTTTGTTAAATCATATTGACGTAGTGTCGGTTGAAAACGAAACTAACTGGCAGTATCCTCCGTTTGATTCGGTCATCAAAAACGATACCATATATGGTAGAGGCACTTTGGATATGAAAAGCCTTGCCATTATGCAGCTTTTTGCGCTTAAAAAAATGAAAGACTCTTTCCCGAGTGACTCCTTAAAACACAATATCGTTTTATTATGTTTATCAGGGGAAGAAACAGGTGGAAAAAATGGTGCCGGACTAATTATTCAACCTGATATTTTATCCCAAATTAACCCATTGGTAGTTTTCGGGGAAGGCGGCGGCGGACTTTCAAACGTTGTACCGGGAAAACCAAATGAGCTTTGTTTTTTTGTGTCCAATGCTGAAAAGAAAAGTCTATGGATTAAATTGGACGCTAAAATTAAATCACATGGACATGGTTCTGTTGCATCATCAAAAACTGCACATAAACTTCTTTTAAAAGCAATTAACAAGATTGAAAACACAGAAGAACGAATCTTGATTGATAAAAGTACAAAACAAACTTTTCGGGAACTTGGAATGATTATGGGTGGATACAAAGGTTTTATTATTAAGCATTTTGACTGGTGGATTTTCAAACCGTTGAGAAAAAAAATAATTCGTACGAATGAATCCCTAAAAGTGCTGGTAAGTAACTCGTATCAGCTCACTCAAATGGAGAGTCCAAAAGGGCCAATTAATCAAGTGGCGCAATCGGCTTCTGCATACTACGATTGCAGGCTGTTGCCAAACCGTTCTGAAAAACCATTTTTTATGAAGTTATTGTTTCGGATACTAGATCCAAGAATTAAAATAAGTATCGAGGACGAATCGCCTACAAGTGAACCTACAAAACTTGATTACCACTACGACAATGTGAAAAATGCAATTATAAAATCATTCCCTGAAGCTAATGTAATTCCAATTTTATTTCCCGCAACTACTGATAACAGTTATTTTAGAAATGTTGGAGTACCTTGTTATGGTTTGTTACCATTCCAATTATCCCAGTCTATGTTAGAGAGTGTGCATTCCGACAACGAAAAAATCCCAACAAATTCGATAAACGTGGGTATAAAAATATACTGCGACTTATTAAAAAACTATTTAATAAGGTAATTAGTTAATTGATAAAAAAGGCCTTAGTGTTCTTTTGCTTCTGAACTGCTGTTTTCCGTCGGAGCAACTTCAGTCTGCGAGGATTTAGTTGCCGGGTGTAAACTGTGGTCTCCTTTTTCACAAGCCTCCATACACTCCTTCGAACAATTTTCAACGCAGGCACAATGTCCTCCGTGATGCTTTGGGTCACAAAGACTCAAAAACAGAACAACAATTAACAAGGTAGCACAAGCTAAAATAAAAGGAACAGTAAAAGAAACCGGTTTTTGTTCCGTTGAATGATGGTTGTCGTGATGATGTCCAGACATATAGTTAGATTTTTATGCCGCTAAAATAACAGATTAATTAGTCTAAAAAAAATAATTAAATAAAATACTATTGTTTAATAAATTTTATGCTCTTTTCCTCAGTACCGGTCTTAATCTTTAAATGGTAAAGGCCCTGACTTATACCACTCACATCAACTGAGCCAATATTTCCGAAAGTTTCCAATTTATCAGATTTTACAAGTTTACCTTCCAGATTGAAAACTTCCAATTCATAATCTTTGTTTTCAAGCACGTTAAGCCAGATTTTGTCGGCTACTGGGTTGGGGTATAATTCTAATGAACTCATGTCGGTAACATTCAGACCCACACTATTTGGCGGAGGTATTATTACCTTATTATATCCACGATATCTAATTTGTGTCGGGGTAAAGTTAGCACCAATCAAGTTACCGGTCACTTCGAAATAGGGTATTTTGCTGTTTAGTGTCATCCACTGATAACTTCTAACGTTGTTTTGAATTCCAATTTTGATTGGTGGCAAACCTGGAATAGGTAAAGTTACTTTTGTTGTATCTTTAGAGTATTGAGTGGTTATCAACCTAATGCAATTATCTGTTCCATAGGGAGTTTTAACAGTACCCCAGCCGTCAACACGAGTAACTCGGTAACCTGCTTTCGTATATGTGATGGGGATAATAGTTGTACTTAGAGATGAGAATTTAAACGTAATTGCGGTGGGCAATGAAATTACAAAGAAACTG
>CALMND010000464.1 GCA_937868565.1 uncultured Bacteroidota bacterium
ACATTGCTGTGATTGTTACAGAAGTATTACCAAAAGACATGGAAGCTTTTGGTTTTAAAGATGGGGTTTGGATTTGTCGTATTAGCGAAGTAAAAGCACTCTCATTTTTGTTGCGGGACAGTCTTTTGAAAATTCACACGGCTATTGTGAGCCAGGAAAATAAAGGCGATAAAATGCAGCTCTTGTACAACTATTTAACAGGTACCGAATTCCGACAAAATATTGAAGCGGTAATGGAAGGTTTTGTATCGCTAAAAGACAGCATTACCCGCGAAAAAATACAAATGGAAAAAATCTGGAAGGAACGTGAAAAGCAATTGGATAAAGTTCTTTTAAACACTACGCAATTTTACGGTTCCATTAAAGGCATTGCCGGCAGTGCGATTGGGGATATTAAAATGTTGGAGGGATAGTCAACCAGCGAGGAGAGGAGTAAAACTTAATGAAACTGAACTTTTATGTAAAAAGTTCAGTTTCCTTTCTGCTATGTTTTTGTCCGCCCAAAGGTACTAACTCGAAAAAACCGTTAAAACAGTTTTTAGAACAGTGGCAACAAGGGGTACAGAGCCGTAAAAAAACACTGAGCTAATTTTATCGTTAAAAAGGATTTGTTAAACACCAAATTAATAAATGTAATTGTTGTAATTATGCAAAAAAGGGCTACCTCATGAGGTAGCCGTTTTTTGGGTGACGGTAATTTAAGTATCTAGCTAATAAAATTTCAAAATTCTATTCTCACTAGTTTCTTAATCCGCCGAATCTAATTTTCAAAATCCACTACCTACTCTGTCTTCACTACCTTTATGGTTTGAATGTGTTTGTCTTGTTTTTTTAATAGTACGAAATATACGCCGCTGCCCACCTGGTTTAAACTTATCTTATTCTCTCCTTCGCTTAAATGTCTTTGCTCTATTAATTGACCTAAAGCATCCGTAATTATCGCATCTATTTCATCGCGCGTTTTAACTATAAATTCTCCGCCGTTAGGATTAGGGTACAATTGATAGTTACCATTTTCGTTAGCCAAATTATTAACGCCAGTACAGGCATTGGCAATTTGGCTTATTAAGGCGGTTTTTGAACATCCTGTATTTGTATCTGTACCAATTGCTGTGTAAGTGGTGTTACCATTAGGTGTAACGGTAATTATGGCGCCTGTTAATCCATTACTCCAGCTATATGTGCTTGCGCCTGATGCTGTTAATACTACCGGTTCTCCATTACATATCATTGCTGAACTACTGGTAATGCTTACAATTACATTATTAACTGTTACACTCAAATTGGCACTTGCTGAGCATCCATTGTTATTGGTACCGGTTACCGAATAGCTGGTACTTGTGCTTGGGGACACAATTATCTGCGCGCCTATTATGTTGTTTCCATTGTTGTTCCACACATAGGTATTGGCTCCATTTGCGATTAGGGTAACAGATTGCCCTGCACATATTTGAGAATTACCGGACGATGCGACAACGGTTGGTAGTGTGTTAACAAAAATCTGCTGGCTGATGCTAGAAAAACAACCATTAGCATTCGTTCCTTGAACTGTGTAGATAGTCGTAACACTTGGTGATACGGTTATGGCTGGTGCAATTGCTCCGTTACTCCAACTGTAAGTTAAAGCACCAAATGCATTCATGCTTATTGAACTACCACTGCAAATTGTGGAAGTTGATACAAAAACTCCTATTGGTGTTGACTGGTTAACCAGAACCATCTGACTCGCATTCGATGAACATCCTGTTAAGGTATTTGTTCCGGATAGAGAATAAACGAGGTTACTTAAAGGGGTGACAACCATCACGGGGCTTAACGCTCCATTACTCCAACTATAAGTACTTGCACCACTTGCCGTTAAAGTTACTGATTGCCCACTGCATATTACACTAGGACTGATAGCAATACTTAAAACCGGACCTTGGCTTACAGCTACAAATTGATTAACAGTTGAAGTACATCCCGTTAAACTACTTGTTCCTGAGACAGAATAAAAATTGCTGTTTAACGGTGTAATTGCTGTGGTAGGTCCGCTTGCTGCGGTACTCCAACTATAAGTACTTGCACCGTTTGCTGTTAATGTTGCTGTTTGTCCAACACATATTATACTAGGACTGATGGCAACACTTAAAACCGGGCCTTGATTTACAGCTACAAAGTGATTAATAGTAGAGCTACATCCCGTTAAACTGTTTGTTCCTGTAACTAGATAGAGGTTATTGTTCAATGCGGTTATGGTTGTTGTTGCGCCGCTTGCTCCGTTACTCCAACTGTATGTGTTGGCACCACTGGCTGTTAAACTAACGGTTTGTCCACTACAGATTACACTCGGGCTGCTGGTGATGCTTAATGCGGGCCCCTGGTTAACAACTATAGCCTGATTTGTTGATGTAGAACATCCTGTTAGACTATTTGTTCCTGTAACGCTATATAGTGTGTTGCTATTTGGTGAAACTACAATGCTTGCTGTTGTTGCACCATTATTCCATGTATAACTGTTTGCACCTGCTGCGCTTAGGGTTAAGGATTGACCACTGCAAATGGTATTTGTTGCACTGGTAATATTTAGTAATGGGCTATTTAAGTTACAGGGTATGGTAATAAACAAATCATCCCATGATAAATAGTTTGCGCAACAAACACCATTACTCGTGCCTTTAATTGCAACGTAATAAATACCAGTGCTTGCCACGGTGAAGGTTCCGGATAAGGGCTTATAGCTTGAGCTAACTGCCGGACCATTACTAGAAAGTAGACTTACCAGCCCGGTCGTGGTTTGACCTGGCCCTAACAGAATTGATAAGTCTGACCATGTATTATAACCGTAATACTCTGTTCTGTACATTAAACCTGTTGAATAAGTAACACCGGCATTAAGGAGAATTCCGTTGGTGTAATAATAACTTGAGCCAGCAGGAGTATTGTAAAAAGCGGCGTACTTGGTTCCGGAATTTGCATTCGTTAAGGCTTGAGTTGCAGTATAAGTTAAACAAGTAAGTGAATTGCTGATTGTCCAACTGCAGTTTGGTAATTTACCGTTGGCACTTATTCCTTCAAAATTTTCACCATATGGAACCGTATTTGTGGTTGTTAATTGAACTAATGCGCTACCTGGAGTGGCAGTAACAGATATATTACTATTAGTGCAGGTTATAATGGCAGAATAGTAAGTTGTGGCAGTTAAACTTGGAACTGCTAAATTACTTAGCGTTGCCCCTGGAATAGATATAAATGGTCCACTGATTGAAACCGTGGAAGATTGCCATTGATAAGTCATGCCTCCAACAGTGTATGTGTTAGCAAGTTTGATGCTTGTCGCGTTATTAGGGCAAATGGACGTGGTTGGTCCAAGTACAGAGTTTGCGGAAGGCGCGCCGGAACAAGGGGTTGATGGTGTAATGTTCACACTATAATCTTCTGTCTCTCCCCAGTTGTAATTATTACAGGGACCTGCAATAGCGCCACCTTCAACGGCTGTTACTCGCATACGCGTTAATCCAAAAGATGCAGACAAGGGGATCGTGAAGGTAGGACTTACATATTGTGTACCAGCAATCGAGAATGGAACGGTACCGCTTTGATATACTAATTCCCCTGGATCATTTAATAAATTATTTTGATTGAAATCAATCCAAACATATATATTTCCGCTATAAGCAAAACCGCTACACTCCCCAACAGTTACTGAAATTGTTTGTGCTGTCCCAATCGTTAAATTAGGAGCTGCTAAACCCGTGTAATTCTGGTACATAAAAGCTATCGAGCCTACACCACCAACCGATCCGCAAATGCTGGTATTATTAAGCGTACCAATTCTTACGTTAAAAATTTCATCATCACTAGCTGATGTTGCTTGCTGAGGACAATATTGTGCGTCTAGCTCTACTCTAATAATACTGAGGAGGAGTATAATAAAAGCCGTAATTGTTTTGTTTGTTTTTTCCATGTTTTTTATTTAATTTTTATTTTATAGGTCGTTAAAGTGTTAAAAGTAAATCACACAAACAGGTCTATTTTATGAAACATAAATCCTATTTTTTGGAGCGTTTGGGTTTGATTGATTTCATAAACATAAAGTTTAATGCGTTTAAATATTTTGCTCAAAAATAACCTAACCAAAAGTTAAGGAACCTACCGTTTAAACAGTTTTTGAAACATGAGAAATTTAAAATTTTAGAATTGAGTTTTTGAGCTAAGATTGGTGAAATAAAATTAATCAGAAATTTCTCTGATTTTTTGCACAAACTAAAACGCTTTGAACTCTTATATGAAACAATAAACCCTCACAAAGACTCCTTGCCCTTCATCCCTCCAACTAAGTGTTTAAAGATTAAACTGCTTTTAATTTTTTAATGATATCTGTTTTACGACGACGCGACACCTCAAACGATTGACCACTTTTCATCTCAACAAAGCATATTTCGCCTTTAGAATAACTCTTTATGTAATTTGCATTTATAATCACGCTTTTGTTAATACGGATAAAATTATCGCTCACACACAATATCTCTTCAAACTTTATCAAATCTTTGCTTGAATAAAAATGTGAGTTATCAAACAAATTTAATACTGTTCTGTCATCAAAGGTTTGTATGAACGAAATTTCAGAAACTGTCACAAAAACTACTTTACCATGGTGATGAACAGAAAATTTATTAACCAATTCATTTTTATCTGATAAGGTTTTTATAAAATGCATTACCAAATTTGAACCTTGCTTGGATACTATTCTCTCTTTGGCTTTATCTATAGCTAGTTTTAATTTACTTGATTCAATTGGCTTCATAACATAATCCACCGCGTTAAACTCAAAAGCCTTCATGGCAAAATTATCGTGTGCAGTGATGAAAATAACCTCAAAACTAATTTTAGAAAACATTTTTAAAAGGTCAAAACCGTCTTTCGGTTTCATGTTAATATCCAACAATACCAGTTTCGGCTTAAACTGGTTTATCAATATAAAGGCTTGTTCCACTCCCTCGGCCTCGCCAAGTACTCGTATTTCCGGGCAGTATTTTTGCAACACCGTTCGAATTACTATCCGGTTATTTTCTTCATCATCTATTATGCAAACCTTTATCATCCTTAGTCTTTCAAA
>CALMND010000465.1 GCA_937868565.1 uncultured Bacteroidota bacterium
TATTACGGCGAGTTATTACCTTAATAATTTCGGTGGAGAATGGGAGGAAACTTTCGAATATAAATATAGCCAGCCGGGTTTTCTAAGCGAAGTCGTTAGTACAATAACAGGGCATGATGAAGACGAAGTGCCGGAAAAGCCTTCTGTTTATAGAAGTTATTACAATAATGTGTTAAATGCCGATGGAAAAATCGGGCTTATTCAAGGCCATGATTCTGTTAGGCACAATAAATATGTTGAAAATGTATTGCATTGTTATTATAAGGATTTTGAAATGGAGTACGTTTTTTATGCTATGAATGGCGATACCGTTAGTCGGCTGGTTGGAATTATTGTTTCAGGCTCCGGAAAATGGGGATTTGGCAATATTAGGATTGGTGTAGATGAGTATTTTCCGTTGTTAAACGCAAACAAATTTGCATCAAATGGTCTTATAAACGACTACTCGGTATTAACAGATAAGTACAAACCCAGATTAATTAACGAAAACGCCTTCGAGATTACAATTCATGGCTTAAAGCATTTATACCTCCGCAATTACAAAGATATTCTTTACACCCGCGATACTGTAAAACTTGGAGAAGAAAACATTATAAGTAAACTAACTACTATAACATTGTTAGACGAAAATAATTATAAACTACAGGAAATTGAATTAAAATTTTTAGATAACGGAACGGTGGATGAGAGTCGTTATGTATACAATTGGCAAACGAGGTGGATGGGTAAAAAAAAGCGTTTAAAAATTTACTTTATCTTTCCTAATGGAAAAGAATACTATGCTAAATATGTTTTTAGATTTAAGAAGCGGGGTGACAAAACGAATGTCAGGGTAACCTTTTGGTCTTATCAAGATTTGTATAGAGGCAGATAAATGCTCCGTCGCAGTCAGCTTGTGCTCGTACCGCTAATAAAAAGCAAACTATTATGATAGGATTAAAAGAACAAAATTAGCACGATCTACAAGCTCGCTTCAAACACTTCACCTATTTACAAAGTCTTTTCACCTCTAATGCTTTCAAGGCATTTGTTAAGCATAATTTGGTAAAGTATATTTGTAAAAACAGAATCCATAGTTGATATGACTAATAAACTTATAATTTTAATAATACCTGCCTTATTATTTAGTGCCTGTAAAAAAAGTGTAACCGGCGAGTACACTGGCACTGCTTCTGTTACCAAAGGATTGGCTACAACCATCAGTGCTAATCTTTATTCAAAAGGAATAAGGGTTGCGGCTGTTGGCACCATAACCGCCAGCGACAATAGTGTTTGGACAGTGCCTGCTGAAGTCAACTTTGATAATCCAAATTTTCCCACTGCTTCGGACTTATATAACCCCGATGGCAACAAATTTGATAACAGTGCAGCAGCAAATGATGCTTTTGACGCGGCCAATATTATTAAAATTGACACTGCCGGTGAAATAATAACCGGCTTTATTTTTGCCGACAATTATTTTGAACTCTATGTAAATGGTATTGCAGTTGGTAAAGATGCCATACCCTTTACTGACTTTAATTCGCACATAGTTAAATTTAAAGTATCGAGGCCATTTACAATTGCTATGAAACTGGTTGACTGGGAAGAAAGATTGGGTTTGGGTTGCGAAAAAAACAAAACAAAGAAGTACCATCCCGGCGACGGTGGCATGGTGGCCATTTTTAAAAACGCAGCAGGCAAGGTTGTTTGTAAAACCAATTCTGAATGGAAAGCTCAAACCTTTTACACTGCCCCGGTAAAAAACTTTGGCTGTTTTAGCGAACGTGGAAATGAACGAACCTCTTCGGGCTGTAACACAAGTGATGTTAGAAACGGAAGTGGTTATGCTGCTTTGCATTGGAAGGTACCGGCGGACTTTATGAATAAATCGTTTGACGACTCAGCCTGGCCCAACGCAACGGAATACGACAATAGCACCATTGGCGTGGATGGTAAAAAAGCATATACAAATTTTACCGATATTTTTGATGATGGCGCCAATGACGCACAATTTATCTGGTCAACCAATATTGTTTTGGATAATGAAGTTATTGTGAGAAAAACGGTGCAATAACATTACCCGTTCTCCCCGTTGGCGCGAGCTTGTAGCTCGTGCCACTAATAAAAAAACATAATACATCTAAGAATTAAGAATTTAAAAATTAGCACGGCTAAAAGCTCGCGCTAACAAATAGAATATTTTATAAATTTAAACTGTGAGCCGAAAGTATAAATTTCATAATAAAGAAGGTCTTTACTTTATAAGTTTTGCTGTTATTAACTGGATAGATGTTTTTATACGACTTGAATATCAAAACATATTTATAGAGAGTTTGAAGTACTGCCAAAAAGAAAAAGGACTGGAATTATACTGCTGGTGCCTGATGCCAAGTCATGCACACTTAATTTTCAGGGCTAAAAATAATAATCCAACAGATGTTTTAAGGGACTTTAAAACGTTTACCTCAAAAGCCATACAAAAAGCCATTGCAGAAAACCCAAAAGAAAGCAGAAGGGAATGGATGTTAGAAATGATGGAAAAAGCCGGGGCAAAAAATAGTAATGTTGAGAAAAGGCAATTCTGGCAACAAAACAACCATCCCATAGAATTATGGAGCAGCGAAATAATTGAACAAAAAGTGAATTACATTCACAATAATCCGGTAAAAGCTGGTTTTGTAAATGAACCCTGGGAATGGAAATTAAGCAGTGCCGCAAACTTTGCAGGACAAATGGGTTTGATTAATATTGAAGAATTAGGATAAAATGCATGAGATACGGGCTCGCGCTAAAGGTGGCTTTTTGAGTGAACCCTTATTACCCGGCTATACGTAATCCCCCCAATTTTGATTTATGATTAAAGCTTATTTTTGCTAAAAATAATGTTATGAAATTAAAATTAATTGCATTGGGTTTATTGATTAATTTTTGTGCCCTGGCTCAAAAAAAAGATCAGCTTTTACAGGAACAATTGGATATACTTGTGAATGCACCCAACGGTTGGGTAATGACAAGTTTCTTAACGTTTGAGAAAGCCGAAGCCAGAGAGGACATTGCTGAATTGTCGCCCTGTGTGCGCAGCTATGTAATACGCTTTAATAAAAACGGTACGTACACTGAAATCCCAATTTAGACGAATTGTCCAGACCCAATTATTGAAAAATCAAGCGGCAAATGGAGCTACAAAAGTTTTCAGGAAGGTTGGGGCATGACCTACATAACCATGGATGATGATAAAATAAAACACAATTTTAAGCGCTTATATGTGATTCGTATTTCAAGTGTGGGTATGGTACTCTCTGAAGCCGGAGGAACTGATTGGCCTAATCACGTAATGGTATATAAGCAAAAATAAATGTTGGGGGCAATGTCTCACTCATTTCGCAACGCTCATAAAAGCGAACTGTAATACCAAGACTAAGAGAACAAAATTAGCCAGACAAAAGCTCGCGCTAGCTTAGGAAATTCTTTTAGTAAGGTATTGTAATAACTTCTCCCTGTTTATTCAACAAAAGACCTTTTGGGATTATCCGTGTTTATTTTATCATGAGTACCAATGTGGTACAAACCAATTCTTTTTGCGTCTACTTTCAATCCCTTTTCTTTTGCGTCCATAAGTAACAAAACAGGTACAAAAGCCCAGTCGATGTTCTTAATTCTCGCAAGAGTATCAGCACTTTCAGCGTCCTGCGAGATAAATATTTTTTTGCCATGCTTTACTCCACTGCAAACTTAACACCGTAATCACTCATGGCTTGCATAATAGGTAATAATTTTTTTCCTTCAGTGCTCAGGCAGTATTCTACTTTAGGCGGAACCAATTCATGCACTTTACGATTTATCACACCCTGCTCCTCCAATTCTCGCAAAACCTGTGAGAGCATTTTATCATTAATTGTTACCAGAATTTTTTTTAATTCACTAAAGCGTTTCTTTCCTTCACGTAAATTCCAAATAACAATGCCCTTCCAGCGACCCCCAACAATTTGCAAAGTCAGATCAACCGGACAGTAATAATAAGCGCCGTTTAATTTATACCGTTTCATTTTTCAAATTTAACTGATTTGTTTTGCACTTACCAAAAAGTTAGTGCTTTCATTTTGGTAAGTATATCAAATATAGCAAGCACACCTGCTAATTTTGTGTCATGAATAATTATAAAACAAGATTCATAAAAATATTAGTAAGAACCTTATTTATTGGTATCACCGCCAACGGATTTTCACAAACAAAAAACAATTTAAAAAACAAAACAATGAAAAAAGCAACCTTAACAGTAATTGATGAAAACAAATCAGATAATGCTCAAACTGCCATTTCGGTTTCACGTTCCATTCTGGAAGGTAATTGGAACAAGCTAGATAGCTTATTAGATGATGGTTTTACTTATACCGGAGACGGATATGTTTTTACAAAAGATCAATACATTGGTTTTATGCAGGAAATGAGAGCTGCCTTTTCTAATTTTGAAATGATTTTAGAAAAAACCATAAGCGAAGACGATATGGTGTCTATTCGTTTTTCTTCGAAAGTAATTAATACAGGTAAATTTATGGGAGCTCCGGCCAACAACAAAGATCTGATTGTGTCTGGAATTTTTATGAGAAAAATTAAAAACGGTAAGGTGATGCAGGAGTGGCAAACAACAGATTTACTTGGAACCATGAACCAAATAGGTTTTGGAGCCATGTTTGGGTACTCAATATTTGTTACCGGGTTTAAAGTTAAACAGGACCCACCGGCGCGCAAACCAAATGACTTTTTACACTTTAATGGAAAAGTTGAAAATTTTGATGTACTACCAGGCAAAGAAAAAAACAAGTACATCAAAGCCTTTTTAAAAAATAATAGTAGGAAGAAATAATTTCAGATAACAGGTTTTGAAACGGCCAGCAAGAAAAAGAGATAGTCTTTTACTAATTACTATCGCTGATTTTACGTTTTAATTTCAGAATCTGTAGAGTAATACCTATCAAAAACAAAATAAAACTAATGCCTATTAAGGTTTTTACTTTTGGATCTTCCGGGCTGGCTGCAATTGGAGTTTGTTGAGGCAAACGGGTTAAAGTTTCGGTGATACCAGGAACCAGATGTAAGAAAAAGGTAAAAGAAAAGGCCACAGTCTCAACATAGACAGAGGCTTTACCAAAGGGTTTGCTGACTTTACCCGCAAATAATGCGAGTGCTTGCACCAATAGCGTAATAATTCCTAAGGCATGCGCTTTACCAAAGCCGCCATGCTGATAAATGCCGAAACTTGTAATACAGGTAATTATAGTTGTTATCACAAAAATCTTACCCAGATTATTTGACCAATTAATTTTTTTATCCTTTACCAGGGATATGGACCCTGAAGCAACCGCCAGTAAACTGATGACTGTATGAATAATACCAAGTGTTGTTAATCCCATAGTTTGTCGTTTAATGAAGTATTTTACATATTTTGAGTAGCATAAAGATATTAGAATATTTTGCTGTAAGCAAAATTCCAGCGAATTGCTTACCTAAATTTTATGAGACAGCTGGGTTTTTATTACCTGTGAGCTGGATTAATTAACTGGTGTTTAAATGATGATGGCTGCGACGGTGCCATGCCTTTGTACTTTTGACTCAAGCACAGGTACAAATACTGCGCTCATCGAGCCGGTAAGCCATACAAGTATAGTTAGCGGATATTTTGGTTCCGCAAAAAAACAGGATGAATATCTGAAGAGTTTGCAACGGTACCTTCCAATTTTTTTGATCAGCGGTAAACAATAAAATCAACGTTGGTTGTTTTTGTCAGCGCTGAGCAATTATAAACAGTCTATAGAATCTTCAAAATTATTTGCTCACGCTATTAAAAATGTTCACTTCTTTTCAATTCGTTTTGCAGCCACCATCATCTCTTCTCCAATATTTAAAAAGGACAGCGTGTTATAAATAATGTTGTGCGCAAACACAAACAATTTGAGTTGCCAGAAGGGCTTGTTCGTAAATTTATTAAAGTAGTGCTGCCTGTCAGCCGCATTAATAGTGGTGTTAGCTTCCTGAAGCGTTTGTTTCTTCTTACCTTTAAACTTTTTAATAAAAGGCAAAATCGTATACATAATAAAAAGCTTGATCTCAAAAGAAGATTTAATTTTCACTACTTCATAGCCATGGGCGGCAAGTATTTTGGTAATTGTGCTCTTGCTAAAATAATTCACATGGTCTAGTCCCATCATCTTCCAGTCATCTTTATGGCGCTGTGCAAAATAACTGTCTATTTGTGGCACTTGTAATATCAAATATCCACCGGGCTTTGTAAGTCGTGAACACTTATCTAAAAAAACATCGGCTCTATCGATATGCTCTAAAACGTCCCACATAGTAATAACGTCGAATTTTTTTCCTTCGTCCATTTGAAAAAAATCGATATGATCAACAGGAAGCTTTAAATCATTAACACAGTACAAATACGGTTGTTCTGAAATTTCAATACCATAAACATCATAACCAAGTTCTTTTCCTGCCAACATAAAATGTCCCCAACCAGCACCAAGATCAAATAATTTTCCGCTTTTTACAAAAGGTTGAATAAACTTAAAACGTAATTTGTGGCGTTGCACTTTTATCCAGTTGTTTCCAGCCCTCACCGCATTTGTTACCTCCTGATTCTTATATTGCGTATATTCAATTCGTTTTCGGTAATGTGGTGGAATAAAATGAAAGGAACAAACCGTGCAGGTTACAACTGAAAATTTTTCTTTTTGGTATTTTAGATTAAATGCTGTAGGTTGCTTATTACCGCAAACACAACAAACTATATCTTCGGCCATAAAGCCGGAAACAGAAGCCAATTTAATTTTTATTTTTTAGTTTCATTCTCGAAAATTAACTCTGTTATAGCGACGCCATCCCTAAAAAATGCGCTACCTCCCCAGTTAAAAATTTTCTTTTCATATACAAAGGCAACATGTTCCTTCACCAGGACTCGTTTTATAACAACAACTCCTTCGCCGGGAATAATTTCTTCGGTTACTCCCGGTGGATACTTAGCAAGTAATTGTTTTTGCTTTTCATTGGTTTTTTGATTCAGGTCAGAACCCAACAATTTCTCGCATTCAAGAAGTTTATCTTTCGCATAGCTGTCACCGCCCTTTATTACCAAGGCTTCTTCGTATGCATTTTTTGCATCAAGAAAACGTTTTGCTCCAAAAAAACCATCTGCTTTTTTAATTACTTCTTTATATTTTGCGTCAGAAGCTCCCAAAGTTGGTAAAATAGATTTTTTTGCGTCCGCAGCTGCTTTTTCTTTGGCTAGTCGTTCTGCTTCGGCCTTTGCTTTCGCTTCTGCGGCGGCTTTGGCGGCAGCTTCCGCAGCTGCTTTTTCCTTGGCTAATCGTTCTGCTTCAGCTTTAGCTTTGGCTGCGGCTTCGGCATCTGCTTTGGCTTTTGCCTCGGCTGCTAATTTAG
>CALMND010000466.1 GCA_937868565.1 uncultured Bacteroidota bacterium
TACGAATATAAGTAGATAAGGGTACTTATAATAATTATTCTAGGTAAAATAAGTAAAATACTCAATCGCTGTAAATACCTATTATTATTGAGTTACAGTGTGATTTGGTATTCCTTCTACAAGCCCCCATTCAATATTAAAGACAATAATATTTATAAATGTTATCTTTATTAATTAAATTATGTAAAACTAAATGATTGATTTTATAGGAGACATACATGGACATGCGGATGAATTACAGGCATTGCTGAAGAAGCTAGGCTATATCAAAAAGGGGAAGCTCTTTACACATTCTGAACGAAAAATTATTTTCATAGGTGATTACATTGATCGAGGACCAAAAATACCAGAGACACTTGAAATAGTTAGGACAATGGTAGAAGACGGGAACGCCATTGCTCTAATGGGGAACCACGAGTATAATGCTCTATGCTTTCACCAAAAAGAGACCAGTGGCGGTCATGTTCGTCCTCACTACATAAAAAACGTGATTCAACATTTTAAAACACTGGAACAGTTTCAGAACCGCCAAAAAGAATACGATGACTATATAGAATGGTTCAAAACCTTACCATTGTTTTATGAAACCGAAGAATTTCGTGCTGTTCATGCTTGTTGGGACCCTGATCACATTAAGTATTTAACAAAGCTGCTTCCAAAGGGCAAGCTTACAGAAGACTTATTGAACCAATCAGCAAAAAAGGAAACCAAACTCCACCTGGCAGTTGAGGAGACCCTAAAGGGAAAAGAAATTCAATTACCAAAAGAACATAGGTATGTCGACAAGGATGGTACAGAGAGACAGGAAATGCGAATTAGATGGTGGGAAAACATTAAAAAGGCAACCTACAGGAGCCTAAGTGTATTAGAGGATAAAAATTTACCTGATACCCCAGTGCGTCTTCCTAAAGGCTCATCAAGTGACTTTTACACAGGTCATGAGAAACCTGTCTTTTTTGGGCATTATTGGCTTCAGGGAAAGCCTTCTTTGTTTAAACCAAATGTATGCTGTCTCGATTACAGTGTCGCTAAAAAGGGTTATTTGGTAGCTTATCGCTTCGATGGCGAAAAAACACTGAGTTCAAAAAAATGATGAAGGTATAATAGAACTAATAATACTCTCAATCTAGAAATTTATATAAATATGACAAACAAGAAAATTATCATTATAGCTGTAAGTTGCTTCACTTTGCTGGTATTGACCGTCAGCCTTTACATGTGGCGAAATGGATTTTCTGTTGGAACGACTGGTACGCTGGGTGACGGATTTAATGGGCTTCTGACCCCTTTCATAAGTTTCGCTGGTGCTTTATTGGTTTACCTTTCATTCAATGCGCAAGTTGAAGCAAATAGAAAACAGTTTGCTGCCTATGAACAACAAGTAGCAGCTCTAAACGAGCAACGAAAGGCAAACGAGTTAATGTCTACTCAATGGCTGTTAAATACATATTTGCAAATGTTGGACGATATAAGGAGAGATTTTGATAAGGTGGAAGTTCAAATAGGCGCAGAAAAATATAAAAAATTAGGTGTAGACGGCGTAAATACTTTGGCGAATACCCCTTGGAATAGTATATATAGGCTTGTAGAGGGCTTAAACCAAGTTAGTATATTATTAGCACAGATACTGTTTCTCATTGGAAAACTAAAAGAAACGCCGACAGAACGCCAAGAGTTTGTATGGCACAAATTGCACTTGTGGTACGAGCTAAATTTATTGCCTTATCTACCTGGAATCAGGAGACAGATAATAGAAATGCAAAAAGGAACGGAATATCAATTCTTCATTGGTCGAATTGATAAAGTAATGAGTGAAATTTTTGATTTTGAAAAACAGAATCAAAAAAATTAATAGTCAGAAAGTACGTGTACATAGAGTTGTCTGCATAAGTAAAGTAGTACTTGTGAATAGTGTTTCTAATTCGTAAAAAGGGGTAAGGTTGGGGTAAGGTATTGGGGTAAGGTTTTTTGTTAAAATGGGGCAAAATGTATGATTTTGCAAGTCTGAAACCCCTGTAAACAATGGTATTAGGGATAGAGGTCGTCAGTTCGAATCTGGCCACCCCGACTAATACCAAAAAGCCTTTCACGAAAGTGAGGGGCTTTTTTGATTGCGATGGTTTTTACAGTATATATTCTTTACAGCAAATCCCTTGGGAAATTTTACACTGGATTTACGGGCGATATAGAGCAGCGCATGATTTTTCATAGTGAGCGTGTGAATCATTTTATTAGTCAGGGAATACCTTAGCAACTTATGGCAACAATGGAGGTGAAGGATAAACAAGTAATCTTACGATTTGAGAAACCGAACGAGAAAATGATGTTAATGCTTTATGTAAAGAAACAATACGCCTTTTTCTCTGCAAGGGTGATAGTCAATTCCCTGACCCTAGCTGATGACCATCCGACAGATGGCGGTGAAGCCTTTTTAAAGCGTCAAAAACACGATATCGTTGCATCAGACTAGGTCGAGTTGTGGAGATAATCAAAGCGTTTAGTTCTCAACTGCCTTCAAACCGGAACCTGTAGGCGTTTTTCATAAGAACTTTTTTCTGGGAGGTCTGTATGGTATTCGTAACGTTATCATTTTGTCGATATATTATTATGATTCGTCGAACATAAAGCCTATCTTGTCGTATGCTTTTATTACAGGAAGTAGTTTTAAAGAAGGCTAAAATTCAATTATTTGACGAAAAATTCATTCGTGTGGAAATTTTCGGGAAGTCCGAAATTGGTTTGATTGAGGCGATTGAGTTAAATGAAACAATTGGAGATTTGGCTAATGGCACGCTATACCGAGTTTTAATTTTAGCATCTGAATTAAGCCGTTTTACTAAATATGCGGTGGATTATGCAACTAGCGAGAAAGGTTTAAGTTATATTGTTGGTAGTGGAGTTGTGGTAAGATCTGTAGCTCATCGGGTAGCTGCTAATTTTTATTTACGTTTTAACAGACCTAAAAAACCAATTAGGATTTTTAATAGTGAACAAGAAGGAATTAAGTGGTTATCGTCATTGGAAGTCGAATATACCAATATGAGTTAATCTTAACATTACTGGGTGGCGTAAATTTTATAGATCGGATCAGATATGTTATGTGTTGAGAAATCAACAATAAGTTTTTTAAAAGTAATTCTTGCGAATAACTACAATTAATAGTAATTTTAAACTATAAATTGTAGCAATGAGTAAAATATCATCAAACATCCGATTTTTAAGACAGCTTCGCGGTCTTTCGCAAGAACAATTAGCCGATGAATTGAGAATCACCCGATCTCGGGTTGGGGGCTATGAAGAGGCTCGTAACGAACCGCCTATAGATTTATTAATAAGGCTTTCTGAATATTTTCATATAGCCATTGATGCCTTGGTGCGCGGTGATTTGAAGAAAACAAATTTGGATGGTTTAATGAAAGTAGGTAAAAACAGAATTCTGTTTCCTATTCTTTTAGATAGCGATGGTAACGATATGGTGGAACTTATTCCCTTAAAGGCTTCGGCCGGTTATTTAAGAGGATATGCAGATCCCGATTACATAGAAAAATTGCCTCAAATGAAATTACCCTTTTTACCAACGGGCAAACACCGCGCCTTTCCCATTAAAGGAGACAGTATGCCTCCTATTCGCGAAGGCTCTTTTGTAATTGGTAAATACATTGAAAGAGTAGAGGAGGTAAAATTGGGACATACTTATGTGGTTGTTACTAAAGATGATGGTCTTTCCTACAAACGTATTATGCATTATCACAAAAAGGAAGGGGCTTTTGAATTGCATTCTGACAACAAAATGTATCAACCCTATAAGGTTAAGGCAAACGAAATACTCGAATTTTGGGAATACACCTGCTGTATTAACATGAATCAATACGATGACAGTGAATTAAATCTGGACAGCATTATGAATATGCTCAAAGGGCTTAAAGTGGAAATTGCCGGAATTAAAAAGAAATAGAATATATACGATGCCATAATTGGCAGATGTTATAGAACAAGTATTTACATTACCTGGAAAAGTACTCACTTTCCCCGATAGTCAGGATTAGTCGTTCGATTAGTAGTCGTAGTTGGCGATGAGTGCATCTTAAAGCTTAAACCCAGTTGCATGATAGGTCCCCCAATCCCCCCTTCTACGTTCACGGCTACGTTTTTGGATACAAAAAACCTACCCCCAATCGACGCCCTAATTGCTACCGGTAAAATTTGATTTGCGAAACTAGTCGTAGTTAAATAATTATCTCTGGTGCCATATTTAAATTGCTTATAACCAAAACCAACAGTACCGTATGCATCAAACCTATCACTGATATTAAAGTGATACGACATTTTTGCCAGAAAACGAATTTTAGAAGCAGTGGTTATAAATGCAGAATCTCTCACTACTATATTTGTACCTGACCTCACACTATATAGTCTTTTATATTCAAACTGAATGGAAGCATAAGTGAGTTCTAAGCCCACGCCATATTCTTCATTCAATTGGTAATCAACTCTACCACATAAGTGGTTCGTGTTTCTGGTAATTTGGCTGTTTGTTGTACTTTCAAATAAGTCTATGCCAAAAATACCTGCTTCACGCACGGGATTAAAAGGAACACCATATGAAAGGTCTATTAAATAATCATCTTTTACAAGAGGAGATGCGTGAACTTCCTCATATGTTTTTTTTTTGGTGATTTTTGGAACACCGTTCACATAGATAGTGTCCTGAGCTATAATTGTTTCGCCAACAAATAAATTCAGTAAAGCTACAACTAGTAATTTTTTCATATGTCTATTTATTGTTTTTTTGTTATATGTAATAACCAGTTTCATCATTTGTAACCGATAAAAATTGGGAACTCTTGCAAGAAGACCCTGGTTATCTCATGGATCAAATTTAGATTCGTATATATTAGATGCAATTTACAAAAAAGCAAGCAATCTTAAAATTAATTCCAAAAAGGTATAAAAAAAGACTTTGGGTTAACTCGGTATTGGAGAATATTTTGAGGTTAAAAAAAAGAGTCACGTTTTCGTGACTCTTCTATATTATATTTAACAAATGAACTTATTCTCCAGTAACCATTATAGAATACTTTTTAGAGAAAAGACCACCAGTCACTTTCCAGTCCACAGTAGCAATCTTGGTAATTCCACCATTTTTTGCCGCAGTGGCAAGGCTCAAATCGGTATGCCCAAAAGTAATGCCAAAAAATATTTTACGTTCTGCAATTCCTTTTTTTGCACCAACTTTATTATTAGTAACCATTAAGGGACCGGCTACAGAACATGACGCCAAAATTAGCGCAGAACAAGCTATTAAGATTAATTTTTTCATGATTTTAAGTTTTTTTTAATGATTTATTCTCCTGTTACAATTAAAGTTTTTTTGGTGAAAAATAAATACCAATCGTAGCGCAAGTCAACGGTAGCAATTTTATTAATACCACCGTTTTTGGCAGCTTCATAAATACCAAATTCTTTATTAAACATGAGTCCGTTGTATAACATTGTGCCTCTCATTGGTGCGATAGCCGCACCCTGACCGCCAGTAAAAATAGCAGCTGTAGTAGATTTACCCATTTTGGAACCAATTGGGTTGTTTGTAATCATAAGAGGAACGCTCACCGAGCAGGATGTAAGTATCCAAACAAAGGCAAGAGCGGTGACATAAATTATTGATTTTTTCATTTTCTTAATGTTAAATGTTTATTACTTTGATTATTATTCTCCCCAAACGGTAGTTTTTACAAAAGGTAAAATAAAATAGGTTACCCTTGTTTCTACAATACTAATTTTAGTTATGCCACCTTTTCTGGCAGCTGCCTCTAACGTAATATCTTTGTCTTTTGCAAAGAATTTAAGTTTTGCTACACCCTTTTTGTTTCCAACAGGGTTGTCCGTAAGCATAAAAGTTTGGCTAACGCAAGAAGACAGCAACAACGCAGCAATTGGCGCGAGTGCCAGCATTTTCATTTTGTTTTTCATATGTTTTGATTTTGAGTTAATGCCGTAAATGTAACTATTTTTTGAAATAAAAAAATAAATAAGCTAATTTTTGTTGAAGTTTATAAAGTCGTAAACTCTTTAAAATTTAATGGAAACACCACCTTGAACCAATGGCCCACCTATACCAATTTCCGCATGTAAACCAATCACAGGAGTAATGAACACTCTAAAACCAAAACCCAGTCTACTTGCTACGGGTACAATATTATAAATACTCGGTAATATAAATGCAGGATCATTGGTTTTAACAGTAAACACTCTATAACCTGCGCCAAACACCCCATAAATATCGCCTCTTTCAGATTCCAAAAGATGAATCATCAATCTCATTAATGCCCTCTGTTTAATAATACTATACTGAAGTCCGCTTGTACTTGAGTTATCTCTGATACTAACGGCTGCGTAAGTGTATTCTAATCCCACGCCAATATTTTTACTTACGACGTACTCAAAACGACCTCCGAGATGATTCGAATTATGAATTGTTAGATTTAGCCCTTGTCCGGACGAACTGTTATTCAAAGCCGTGACTAAAGTTCCAATAAAGTAAGGAAAACCATAGTTAGCTTCTATAATAAAATCTCCCGTTTTAATGCAATTGGCAGTAACAGTTTGGCCACTAACTTTGGAGAAGCCGATTATCAAACCAAAAATATAAACACAAATTTTATTTTTCATAGACTAGGTTTTACAAGTATTTACACATAAACTTAAATTTATTGGGTATCAAAAATAAGAAAGCAAATAACTAAACTTATTTGCTTTTCATTTTTGATTTTAAAAAACCAATAATGACTGGAAGTAATGAAACTCCAATAATGGCAAAGATAACTTTCTCAAAATTATTTTTAACTACAGGAATATTTCCAAAATAATAACCCGCCAAAGATAAAAGTGGTACCCATAACAAAGCGCCGAAGATACTGAAGGAAATGTACTTACCGTATTTCATTTTACCTAAACCAGCAGCAAACGGAGCAAATGTGCGCACGATAGGAATAAACCGAGCCATGATAATAGTTTTGCCCCCATGCTTTTCATAATAAGCCTGAGTTTGTTCTAAATATTTACGTTTAATTAATTTTTTAAGAAATTGTATTTCGAAAACCTTTTCGCCAAAAAAGCGACCCACAAAATAGTTGACATTATCACCCAAAAATGCCGAAAAGATTAGCAATATGATCAACAACCAAATATTCAAAATTCCCAAACTAGCGGTTAACATTCCTGCAGCAAATAGTAAACTATCTCCAGGTAAAAGAGGCATGGCCACAAGACCTGTTTCACAGAAAATGATAAGGCATAAGATAAGATAAGTTGATGTTTGGTAATGTTGCATTATTTCACCGAGGTTTTTATCAAGGTGAAGAAAAAAATCAAGAAAAGAATGTAGCATAATAGTTGTGTTAAATAAATTTTAAGAATTTTAATTGACTTTCGAATTCTGACCAGAATTCGCTGCTGCTTGGGCAATCATTCCAAAGTACGGATGCCCCGTGTTTGCCCTCACTAAAAGATCTAAAGGTTTTTTTATTTAAAAGTAAAGAGGTGCAGGCTTCAATATCCTGAAGCTCATTTTTAGCACCATAAATGAACGTCATTACTTCTAAATTTTCGATGTGTTTTTTTAAATTAAACCCATCAAAGTACTCCCCGGGGCTAAACACAAAAAGTGTTTTTATTTTTTGCTTTTGAGTTGCAGCAATTTTTAAAATTAAACTTGCGGAGTAAGAACTTCCCAAAAGACTAATTTTCTTTTTATATTTTAAATGGAAATAATCAAGTGCGGCGATGATATCCTTTTCAGAATCGAGGTAACCAGTGCTCAGTTTTTTTTGCTCAGCATCCAAATGCGTTTGATTCACTACCTCCTTACATTTGCCACCCGACCTTTGATCAATGGCAACACAGTTGATACCCGATTTATTTATTCTTTTTGCAATTTCAGTATATTCCCCTCGGCTAGAACCTGCTTGATGGCAGAGCAAAACGACGGGTGCTTTTTTAGAAACGAAATATTCATCATAGGTAACTTTAACAGAATCCTTACTATACAGGAAACCACTTTTTTGTGAATACGTTCGCGCAACCACTAAAAGTAAAATCAAAATGCACCAGATATTTTTGAAACGCACTAACACTTTTTCTATAATCCAATCTGATTAATATACGCCATAATACCTCCTTGCAGGTTATATAAATTGGAGTAGCCTTGCCTCTCTAATGCATTAATAACATTGGCACTGCGGGCACCGCTACGACAGTGAATAACCACTTGTTTGTTTTTGTCGATTTCGGCTAACCGACCCATCACCTCGCCCATGGGAATTAAGATGCCATTTAAATTAACCTCATCGAATTCGTGTTGTTCACGCACATCAATCAATTGAAAATCTGTTTTTGCATCGATAAGCTGTTTTAATTCTTGTACTGTAATCTGTTTCATGATATTTTATAAAGGTTGTTTTAACGCTTCCGGTAGGAAAGAAAAGAAAGTATCTCCACGTAATCCAATTCGTAAAGTTTCTAAGGGAATAACGTCTTCGACGCCGATATTGCCCAAGTTTACATTACACCCAAAAAGTTTTAAAAAGTACACTTGCTGACTTTTTTGTGGAGTTTCCCAGATAATATTTTCGAGTTTTATTTTATTAACTATCCGGTTGATCAATAAAGTATGTGCGCTACCGTTCTTATGAAAAATACCCACTGTTCCACTCTCTCTTGCTTCAGCAATTACTTTGGAAGAACCGGCATCTAATTCACTTTGCATCATTTTAATCCATCGTGCGGGATGTATAATTACACCTTCTTCTTTGCTTCCTACTTCACTTAACACTGTATAGTTTTTCGAAAGAATGCTAATGTATTCGCATTTTTTTTCATGGCTAATATCTATACTACCATCACTAACTTCGGCACAATCCATCCCAAGTTCGGCTATGTACTTAACATAGTCTTCAAATTGATTTCGAATAACAAAAGCTTCAAACAAGGTACCCCCAACATAAACTTTCATTCCGGCATCCTTGTATAGTTTTACTTTCTCCTTAACGTTTTTACTTATTAATGATGTGCCAAAGCCCAACTTTACAAAATCAACATAATCTGATGAGGTATTTATGAAGTCTTCAGCCTGCCTGATGCTTATACCCTTGTCCATAACCATGGTTACGCCATTTGATCTCGGTTTTGAGGTGCGATTTGGTAGGTGAAACAGATTGGTGTTGTAATGATTAGCCATATTATTTTTTTAAAGCGGAAATTAAGGATAAAATTTCGTTATCGTTTTTCAGTATCGGAGCATATTCAAAAATCTCATTGTGTTTGCCATAATCCATTCGTATTGCTCTGGCAAACAAGTCCATAGACTCTTTTCTCTCATTAACATCCAGTTTAATCACAGCAAGTCGGTAATACAATTCGGCTACATCAGGAAATTTTTTGATTCCCGTGTTTAGTGTCTCGATGGCATCGGTAGTATAACCCCCTTGATGTAAAAGTTTAGAATAATCTAACCATACATCATAATCTGGGTAATCTAATTCAATTACTCTTTGGTAGGCCATGGCGGCCTCTTCTATGAAACCCAGTTTTTCCTGCACTTCCGCAAAAACATACCAATACTCTGGTTCATTCGGATTAATTTCAATGGCCTTCTTAATATAATGAACGCCCTCGGTTAATCGATTTAGAGCATCCAACACTACTCCAATGCCCAACCAGCTATCTGCATTCGCAGGGTCCAGTTTCACACATTTATTATAATTAACCAAAGCTTCCTCAAATCGGTTGAGGTTTTCATAACACTCTCCAATATAATAGTATGTGGTAGGCTCCTGATCTTCGTATTTAAAAGTTTCCTTGTAAACATCTATCGCTTCTTCATATCGCAAAAGTTGCGCCAAAGAATTAGCTTTGTTAAAATGAGCCGAACTGAATTGTTCATTAATGGCCAAAGCGTAATCATAGGCTTCTATGGCCTTTTCAAATAATCCCAATCTGCCATAACCGAGACCAAGATTAAACCAAGCGTAATAGCTATACGGATGATTGTCGATATATTGTTCGAAGAAAGAAATGGCTTCGTCAGACTTGCCTGTTAAGTCGTAGCATAAGGAGAGTTCATTTAAAGCGACCTCATTTTTTGGATTTAATTTTATGGCTTTTTTGAGGTAATAAATAGCATCATCTGGTTTATCATCATTTAAAAACTCAACACCCAGGGCTACGTATACCTCGTCTTTTTGCTCCGCTAAAGGTATGGCTGCTTTAAAATTTTCTATCGCTTGTTCGCCCAAACCCATTTGGCTGTATATATATCCACGGGCCATGTATAACTCAAAGTTATTTCTTTCTATTTGTTCAACCTCGTTTAATATACCCAATGCTTCATGCGTATAGTGTTGACTGGAAAGGTATTGTGCATATCTAATCTTAATGATAGTGGAAAAAGGAAACCTCTCGAGACCATAGTCAATGGCTTTTTTAGCCATTTCGTAATTGACCCATTGAAGATAGTAATCAATAATTTCCTCCAGGTCGTCGGTGTCAAAAAAATGTGCCTGGCCGGTTGCCAACATTTCTTCAAAATGTTTCAGGTTTTCCTCAAACTCTTTGTCGTTTAATCCTCCTGCTTCGTCATCAAACTCACTCATGTTCAATTGTACTAATTCTTAAAATTACTGCAATAATTTTACTAAAAAAGGTTGATTTTATTAAAAAAAGTTATTATAAAATGGAAACTAAGAATAATTTAATTTCATAAAAAAATCCGCCCTGTTAAAGCGGATTTGATTTTATTTGTATGCTATTGCTAAGCAAGTACTTGTCTCGAAATAACTATCCTCTGCACCTCGCTGGTTCCCTCATAGATTTGGGTAATTTTTGCATCTCGCATCAGGCGTTCAACATGGTATTCTTTCACGTAACCATATCCTCCATGAATCTGCACTGCCTCGGTGCTTGTCCACATAGCTGTTTCGCTGGCAAACACTTTGGCCATGGCACTTTCTTTATCCATCGGCAAGTGATTATCTTTTAACCAAGCAGCCCGGTAGATTAACAGGCGGGCCGCTTCAATACGGGTGGCCATGTCGGCTAATTTAAATTGAATGGCCTGATGTTTACTGATTTCTTTCCCAAAAGCTTTTCTTTCCTTAGAATAGGCGAGAGCCAGTTCGTATGCGCCACTGGCAATGCCAAGAGCCTGAGAGGCAATTCCAATACGCCCGCCGCTTAAGGTTTTCATAGCAAACTTAAAGCCAAAACCGTCCTCACCAATTCGATTGGCTTTTGGAACTTTTACATTGTCAAACATTAAAGAATGGGTGTCGCTAGCACGAATTCCCATTTTATTTTCTTTCGGTCCTATAATAAAACCGGGCATGCCTTTCTCTAGAATCAAACAGTTAATACCTTTGTGCCCGGCTTCTACGTTGGTTTGCACCATTACAAGGTACACCGACGCGCTGTTCCCATTGGTAATCCAATTTTTTGTGCCGTTTACCAAATAATGGTCACCCATATCAATCGCGGTGGTTCTCTGCGAAGTTGCGTCACTTCCTGCTTCCGGTTCACTTAAACAAAATGCACCAATTTTTTCTCCTTTAGCCAGTGGAACTAAATATTTTTGTTTTTGTTCTTCGTTTCCAAAAGTTTCCAATCCCCAACACACCAAAGAGTTATTTACGCTCATGACCACGCTGCATGAAGCATCCACTTTTGATATTTCTTCCATGGCTAAAACGTAAGAAATGGCATCCATTCCGCCACCGCCGTATTTTGGGTCAACCATCATGCCAAGGAAACCCAGCTCACCCATTTTTTTAATTTGATCTGTCGGAAACTTTTGTAGTTCGTCCCGCTCAATCACGCCAGGTTTTAATTCAGTTTGTGCAAACTCTCTGGCTGCTTTTTGTATCATTAAATGCTCTTCAGACAATTCGAAATGCATGGTAATATATTTTTATGGTTTATACTATTTTTTGTAACCTTGCAAATATAAGACTTAGGGCGGACTGCTACATAAAAATTTATACAATTTATTTTGAAAGTAACCAATAAATTGACTGTTTTGGGCCTAATGAGCGGAACCTCATTGGATGGACTGGATTTAGCGCTGTGTGAATTTTTTGAACGGCGTGGTAAACCCGGGTTTAAATTGCTCAAGGCAAAAACAAAGAGCTATTCGAAGCAATGGAAAAGTAAACTTTCTGAAATTAAACAAGGAAAGGCAGAAGAGTACTTTGCCTTAAATACCGAATACGGAAATTTTATAGCAACGGAGATCAAAGATTTTTTAAAAAGGTCGAAAATAAAACCAGATATTATAGCGTCGCATGGGCATACGGTTTTTCACCAGCCGCAAAAAGGTTTTTCGACCCAAATAGGTTGCGGTGCTACCATTGCGGGGTTAACTGGAATTACTACTATTTGTGATTTTAGAAGTATGGATGTTGCAGTTGGAGGCCAAGGAGCGCCTTTAGTGCCAATAGGGGATAAATTTCTATTCGGTGAATATGAAGCTTGCTTGAATATTGGTGGTATTGCTAATATTTCTTTTGAGAGAAAAGGCAAGCGAATTGCTTACGATATTTGTGAAGCTAATATGCTTTTGAATTTTTTGACAATTAAAATGGGCAAGCCTTATGATCAAGGTGGAAAGATAGCTGCGTCAGGAAAAATAATCAACGACTTATTGCATGCCTTAAACAAATTGAGTTACTATAAAAAAGCTGGGGCTAAATCACTGGGAAGAGAATGGTTCGAAAATTTTGTTTTGAACCTTGTAAATAAATATGATGAAGACGTAAAGGATTTATTAGCAACTGCCACAGAACACATTGCACAAATAATTTCAAATGAGTTGAATAAAAACAAACTAAAAAGTGTAATAGTAAGTGGTGGAGGGGCGTTTAATTCTTTTCTCATGAAAAGCATCAAATCAAAAACAAAATGTAAAATTATTGTTCCGAAAAAAGAAATAACCAATTTTAAGGAAGCCATTATTTTTGCCTTTTTAGGCTACCTGAGATTAAACGAAAAGGTTAACGCACTGGGTTCTGTTACTGGGGCATCAAAAAATTCGATTGGTGGGGCGGTTTATAAAGTTTAATGTAAGAATTCTTTTACAACTTCAAAGAGCTGCTGCTTCCGGGACTGCATAGGCACGTCACCAATTTCCTTAATTTATGCCAATTCATGTTTGTTAATCAAATCCGCTTAAGGAAAAATTAGTGCCAGCTAATTAAAGCCCGATTGGCCATAATTGCTGAAATTCACGGCAAAGAATCAAATGTTAAAATTAAAGATGGATCGCTTTTTTTCATAAATTCGTTATGAACTTTAAACTCGTTTCAAATGGAAAAAATCTACTTTCATATTAAAAATCTTTCGGCAGTTCTTTGTCTTTTATGTTTACAAGCAAAAGCACAAACACTTGCACCCTGTGCCGGTGTTCCTGCTTCGAATACCGTTATTGTGCTACCTAACCCTGTTTGCGCGGCTTCGAGCCTTACTCTTGGATTATTAAACAGTTACTCGGTATCGGGAATAGGCTACCAATGGCAATCTTCAACCGTTTCAGCAGTAGGCCCCTTTTCTTCTATCCCTGGGGCAACACTTAGTACTTATTTCACACCTACACTTACATTCAACAACTATTATTACCAAGTCGTAATTACCTGTACGAATGGAGGCTTAAGTATCATTGCTTCTGGCGGTACAATAACAATTAGCCCCTCACCTGTTATTACAATTTTTACACCTACTTCCAGCGTGTGCTCAGGAAACTCATTAACTCTAATTGCCTCGGGCGCCAATACCTATACCTGGAGTAATGGAACAATCGGAAATTTGAATACTGTTTCTCCTTTAAGCAATACGACTTATTCTGCGATAGGTTCGAATAACGTTGGCTGCAAGGGCACTGCTTCTATTGCAATTTCAGTTAATCCTAAACCAATTGTGGTGGCGGCTACTTCGTCTAACGTCATTTGTTCTGGTCAAATTACAACACTTACCGCTGCTGGTGCAGCTTCCTATTTATGGATTAATAATGGGCAAACTGGTAGTCAAAATGTTGTATCTCCAACTATTACAACTAATTATTCGGTTGTGGGTACAAACACGTTTGGTTGCATAGGAAATGCCTCTGTTAATGTTACGGTTAATCCAAAACCTAATGTTATGATTAGCGCTTCAAGAAATATAATTTGCACGGGCGAGACTACTACTCTTATGTCGAGTGGAGCTACAAGTTACCAGTGGCAAGGGGGAACTAATCCAACGAGCGGAAGCGTGGTGACGACGTTCCCAAATCAAAACCCAAGCTATACTGTTACAGGAACAGACAATTTAGGTTGTGTGAACAGTACGGTTTTGTCTCTAACGGTAAGCCTGTGCACTAAGACAGGGGCCTCGGCAACAAATAATTTTGAATTGACCGCATCACCAAATCCTACTTATGGAGATTTTGAAATCAGGACTAACAGTGCTCTAGATAAAACAATAAAACTGTATGACATAAATGGTCAAACGGTTTTATCTTTAAAAAGTATAAAAGAAACCACTAAAATTGAAATAACAGATTTACCAAATGGGGTTTATTATTTGACTGTTTCTTCTTCAGCAGGAAGCAGCAATTCTAAAATCATCAAGCAGTAAGAAGTTGTAGTGAGAATTACTATAATGCTGCCATCAACAAATTAATGTCTTTGAAAGGTAGATTAAATGCTTCACCCAGATATTGGTTAGTTAAAATACCATTATAAATATAAACGCCGTTTCTTAAACCAGCATCTTTTCTCACAATCGCATCAAAACCACCTTCATCGCCCATGTTGAGCATAATTTGTGAGAAAATATTACTTAAGGCATACGAGGCAGTTCTTGCCACGCGGCTATTAATGTTTGGTACACAATAATGTATTACTCCGTGTTTTCTAAACACGGGTTTGGTGTGATTGGTTACTTCAGACGTTTCGAAAACTCCGCCTTGGTCAATACTTACATCGATAATAACCGAACCGTTTTTCATTTCGCTAACCATTTTTTCGGTAACTACACAAGGTGTTAAGCCTCTGGTGGCCCGCAAAGCACCAATGGCAACGTCTGCTGTTTTCAAATGCTTCTCTAAAACCTTTGGAACAATAACTGAGGTGAACACTCTACTTCCTAACTGACTTTGTAATCTTCTTAAACGCGAAGTGGAATTGTCAAACACTTTTACGGTGGCTCCCAAACCAATAGCGGCGCGGGCTGCGAATTCACCTACAGTACCAGCTCCAATAATAATAACTTCAGTAGGAGAAATTCCGCTTATACCTCCCAATATTAAACCAACACCGTTGTTAACGTTGCTCAATAACTCAGCTGCGATGGAAATACTTGTTCCTCCTGCAATTTCACCCATGGCGCGAATGATGGGGAAAATCCCAACGTCATCCAATACCAAATCAAAAGCCACACAATTCAATTTTTTTGAAATTAATTTCTTAAGGAAGTCCTGAGGTTGCACTGTTAATTGCAAGGCACTGAAAAGAGTTTGCTTAGGTTGCATCAACTCAATTTCCTCTAAGGTTGGAGGAGCTATTTTAAAAATTGTATCTGCTTTGTAGACATCGTTAGGTGACAAGACAATTTCCGCACCCGCTTCACTGTAATCCGTATCTTCAAAATTAGCGGCTTTACCAGCATTTGTTTCTACAACAACCCGGTGACCGTTATTAACGATTAAGGCAACAGCGTCGGGAACAAGAGCCACCCTGTTTTCCTGAAAGGCAATTTCTTTTGGAATGCCAATATATAATTTACCTTTTTTTCGCGCAACCTCCAGCATTTCCTCCTGTGGAGCAAAACCTCCTTTTGTGAGCGAGAACAAAACATCTTTATTCATTACCATAATATCATTTTTAGTATGCAGGTCCTTTATAAACAGGAGCATTGCAATCGTCAATTCTTCTTTTACGAGGCCTCATTACAATTCCACCTCTTACCTCAAATGTCCTGTTTCTTGCCTTCACATTATCGTGTGTATGTCGAATAACGTCAGGATTCCAGTGAGTTTCTATAAAAGCACTGAATTTTTTAAAGAGGGGAAACTCATAACCAACCCCTAAATCACCGCTAAACCAAAAAGTGGGGAAACTATTGGCCACTTCAGGAAAAACTACTACTGATTTTCTGAAAAGGTACTCGAGTTTGACGCCTGCCATCCAGTACCATTTTGCGTAACCTGCAGGGTAAAAGGACTTTAGATAATTGTTCCATTGGATATAAGTTAGTTTATTTTTACTGAAACTTCCCGTTCTATCGCCGGTATATACATTTGTTAAGGGCATTTCCTGCGCACCTTTATTCGCGTATTCTAATTCCGTTTGCCAACGCATATTCTCATTTCCAAATTCAACAAATGCACCTGCCGCCCAGCTAAATAGTTCTTTGGATACATGAGTTTGGGGGTAGAAACGATTGTATACAAGGGGAGTATCTGGTTTTTTTTCGGTGTCTAAATTTTCATACTCGTGTTTTGAAACCGTTAGGGCACCAAAAATCCCAACGCCTCTGTATTTCATTTGCGAATGGGAGTAATAAAATGAAACTATCAGTGTGACTAATATTAAAAGTTTTCTCATTTTAGTTTAATTATACACTCATAGCTTCTACGGAAGCAGTTATTTTCTTTACTAAACCCTGCAGTACTTTTCCAGGCCCTACTTCAATGAATTGTGTAGCGCCATCCGCAACCATTTGCTGAACACTTTGTGTCCATTTTACCGGTGCGGTTAATTGTGCGATTAAATTTCGTCTGATTTCATCGGGATTTGAAACTCCCTGAGCTGTTACATTTTGATAAACCGGACAAATGGGTGCACTAAAACGAGTGGCATTAATAGCTGCTTCCAATTCAAGGCGGGCTGGTTCCATCAACGGAGAATGAAATGCGCCGCCAACTGGCAACACCAAGGCTCTTTTGGCACCCGCTGCTTTTAGTTTTTCACATGCGATAGAAACTCCTTCCATGCTGCCGGAAATAACCAATTGCCCGGGGCAGTTATAATTGGCGGCCACTACAACATTGCCTGATTGCGTGATTTCTGCACAAATAGTTTCAACCACTCTATCATCCAGATTTAAAATAGCAGCCATCGTGCTAGGATTAATTTCGCAGGCCTTTTGCATGGCAACGGCACGTTTATAAACCAATTTTAACGCATCTTCAAAAGCCAAAGTTTTATTTACGACCAGCGCAGAAAATTCGCCCAGCGAATGTCCAGCAACCATATCCGGTTGAAGATTTTCGCCAACAGTGGCGGCTAAAATAACCGAATGTAAAAATATCGCAGGTTGAGTAATTTTTGTTTGCTTTAATTCTTCGTCCGTTCCTTCAAACAGGGTAGCTGTGATTTTAAAACCCAAAATGTCATTTGCCGTTTCAAATAGTTGTTTTGCAAACGGATTATTTTCATATAAATCTTTTCCCATACCCGGAAATTGTGACCCCTGACCCGGAAATACGTACGCTTTTTTCATAAAGAAGAGTAGTAATGTTAGACTGGTAAATTTAACAGAATAATGCTAATAAACAAACCGAAACAATAAGGCTTTATTCAACTTGTGTTGTTAGCAAAGTTTAGGCGAGGCGCTTACGTTCAATGAAACCGCCTCCTACAAGGTCTTCGCCTTCGTAAATAACTGCGCTTTGACCTGGAGCAACACCGTTTACGGGTGCATGAAAAATAACATCGAGTTTGTTTTCCACCGTATTAATAGTGGCAGGAGTGCCGGGGTCTTTATAACGTATTTTTGTAAGACCGATAAAATCTTCAGGCAAAGTTTCGTATTTAATCAAATTAAAATCTCGAATCGTTAAATGATTTTCTTCGAGATCCTCTTTATCTCCTAAAATAACGGTGTTGGTTTCAGGAATAATTTCTTTTACAAAAACTGGCGCTCCCAAAGCAATATCCAAACCTTTTCTTTGACCAATGGTATAAAAAGGATAGCCGCGATGTGCTCCAACTTTTTTGCCTTTAAAAATATAATCACCTCCGTCAACTTTTTTTTCCAACTCGGGCATGCGATGTTTTAAAAAAGCCCTGTAATCATTGTCGGGCACAAAACAAATGTCATAACTTTCGCTTTTATTTGCTAGGTCGTAAAAGCCGGCTTCTTTAGCCATTTGCTTTATTTCTGGTTTTTTAAAACCACCCAATGGGAACATGGTTCTTCTTAAACTTTCCTGACTTAGTCCCCATAGCACATAGGTTTGGTCTTTACTTAAGTCAACACCTTTGTGAACAATTTTACGATTATTTTCTTCTCTTATTTTAGCATAATGGCCTGTAGCGATATATTCGCAGTCCAGCATGTCTGCACGCTTTAGCAAGGCATCCCACTTGATATGTGTATTGCAAAGTACACAGGGGTTTGGAGTGCGTCCGGCCAGATATTCTTCTACAAAATTATTGATGATAAATTCCCCAAACTCACCGCGTATGTCGAGTATGTAATGAGGAAAACCGAAAGACACGGCCATGGTTCTCGCGTCGTTAATGCTATCCAGACTGCAGCAACCTGTTTCGCGCTTGCTTGAGCCTGAACTTTCGTAATCCCATGTTTTCATTGTAATGCCGATGACATCGTAACCCTCTTCATGCAACATCATGGCAGTAACACTACTGTCAATTCCTCCGCTCATTGCTACCAATACCTTGCCGTGCTTGCTCATTTTTTAGCTTCTGTCTTTTTTTCGGTGACTGTTTTAGTTGTCTCCGTTTTGTTTTTTGAAAAGAATTCTTCTGTTTCTTTTTTTGAAGCGAGCTTTCCGTTTTTATAGAGTTCTTTGTCTTTTACTTTTCCGTCTTCAGAGCGGTAAATCCAGGGACCAGTTTTATTTCCATTTTTATAATACCCTTGAGCAACCACATTACCGTTAGGGAAATAATACGAGGCTTTACCCTCCAATTGCCCTCTGAAATAAACCCCCTCGGCTCTTAGGTTTTTGCCATCAAAGTATTGTCGGAAAGGCCCTTCCTGAATGTCCTGTTTGTAGTTACGCTCTTCTGACAAACCCCCATCAGGTAAATACACGTAACAAGCGCCTTCTTTTTTGCCCATAATGTATTTTTCTTTTGATAATAAAACACCATATTCATCGTAGTAAATCCAGATGCTGTCCTTAATTTCTTTGTTAATGTATTTGCCTTCTGCCATGCGCTTTCCGTTCATATGAAAAAGTTTGGCATTCGCGATTTTACCACCATCTCTGAATTGCATGACGGCACGTACAGAATCGTTAGAATAATAATATTTGAATGTACCTACGGGTTTATCGTCCTTAAAAGCTCCCTCATAAACCAATTTGTTGGTTTTTTCATCTTTCTTTTTCCAGTAACCCTGTTTTTTGCCTTTGGCATCAATTGTTTGGGTGAATGCCGGTAAAGCAAATGATATAAGGATAAGAAGTATTAATTTCTTCATAAAGCTATAAGCAAATTAAAGTATAAAGATACAGGAAAAAATGCTATTAGCTTTTGTTGGGAATTTATTTAAAATGAATTAACAAAAGTATCTAATGCCTTTCCCATTGTGGCATCAGAAAAGCACCACCTTGTATTTTTCAGCCATCTTGTATATTTGTTGTTCGCTTATTCCGTGTGTGTTTTTGCTGTGATGTCTATTCTCCACTGTCACAGTATGCACTGAGTAACCGAACTGAGAAGCTAATCTAAAGTAGGGTTCTAATTCCCATTCGAGAGTAAAGGTGTTGTCAACAAAAATTCTTGAAACATTTTCATTCATGGCTCGCTCTACTTGTTTTTCACAATTTTTGTAGGCTAAATGGTTTTTATCAAACTCAAAAAAGTACATACCGGTTACGGAATCTGTAAAGTAACTATCTATGGAGTAAACCGGCCATTTATCATCAGCAAGTGTTTTTGCCAATGTCGATTTTCCCGCACCTGGTAAGCCTCTTATTAGTATTAAGGATTTCATTTATATTTTAATTACTAATGATTGAGTCATAAAATAAAATCAAGATAAGTTTTATCGTTTATTACCTTAAAGGCTGAATCAGGATAAGCTTTTGCAAAAGCAATTGGTTTTTTAGGTGTTTTTTTTGAACTGAATTTAAATTCAAAAGAATCTATTTTTTTATTTTTCACTTCTACCAAATCAATTTCCTGTTGGTCGTATGTGCGCCAAAAGTAATAGTTGGGGTTGTGTTTTTTATAAGTATTGCGTTTCAGTCTTTCCATAAAAAGATAATTTTCCCATAGCATACCCTTGTCTTCGTTGCGCCTTAATTGAATTGGGTCAAAATCACTAACTATAGCGTTGCGTATGCCGTTATCAATAAAATACCAGCGCTGACTTTTTGAAATTTCCTTGCGGAGATTATTGCTGTAGGCAGACACTTTATATAAAACAAAAACTTTAGTAAGAAGGTTCAGGTATTTTTCAACTGTATTTTTACTGATACCTAGCGAATTGCCCAGTTCGTTGTAGGATACTTCTTTTCCAACCTGATAGGCAATTAGTTTAAGCAAACTGAAAACAATGGAAGCGTTACGTAGGCCATCTAGTATTAATATGTCTTTTAAAAGGTAAGAATTCACGAGGTCAGACAAATATCTTTTCTTCTCATCATTATGTTTTAAGTGCCACAATTCAGGATAGGAGCCAAATATTAAGCGGTCTTCTAAATTTTGTTTTGTTTGTAGGGCATTCTCTTTTAATTCTCCCTGCCAGATAGGATACAAATAAACGGTGTTGCTTCTCCCTGTTAGCGGCTCACCGGAAACATTCAGAATATCAAAAACAGAAGAGCCCGTTACTAAAATTTTTAAACCTTTGAATGAATCTACCATCAGTTTCAGTTTTTTTCCAATGTCAGGAATGCTTTGAGCCTCGTCAATTATCAACAAATCGTTACCGTTTAAAACACGGGAGTAGTTGCTAACACTTTTTTGTGCAAGCAATTGATGGGTGTCTTCGTCTTCGCCGTTAAGGTATAAATAAGGGCGTTTGTAGTTTTTCAGGAATTGATCAATGAGCATAGATTTGCCAACTCTGCGAGCACCAAGTAGTAAGGTAACCTTTTGGGGCTTAAGGCTTTTTAGAAGTTCTAGTTGTTGAATGCGATTAATTTCCACAGCATAAATATACAAATTTTGTCAATACGTTGACGAAATTTATGTAAAAATTGTCATTATATTGACAAAATTTATATAAAAATTGTCATTATGTTGACAATATTTTTATTTTATTGGATGAGTGTAACATGAAAATAGCTTACTTAGTTCGAAGGAATTACACGTCATATCACGATTGCACGCAGTACCTAATGTTTTTTTACGTATTTTTTTGGTATTGGCCTCCTTTCTCAAACATCGCATGGGTTATTCATTTATTATAAAAGCAACGCCAACTGTCAGACTTGTACCCATATTTCTTTTGAGAAGCACAATCAGGGCTTGCTAAATAAATCTTGGAGCCTAGTATTAACTTCTTGCTTTTACTTAAACTAATAAGTCTAATTAACTTCCGGTAAATCGAATCGTGTTCAGTATTTAAAAATTCAGAAACACCTTTACTTTCCCAATACTCAAACTCGTTAAAGGAAAAACCACTTAATTTAACCGCTCTTTTTTGCCAGCAATTTTCCCAAGCTTAAACCGAATCTAAACATGGTTTTTCTCGCCTAATCAACCCTCTAGTAGACCGCTAAATTGGTAAACAATAAATTGAAAACTGTCGCTTTTTATATAAGAAGTGTCACTACCATCAGTTATACAGCCGACTCCTTCATGTTTATATAGGGTAATAGACCACCACTAAAAAGGCGAGATTTTGTGAAATACCGAAAACAGTAATTTAGTTTAAAGGCTGGCTGCGGGTAGTTTATTAATCTTGAGAAATGCCTTTTGGAATGCTTGCCTGACACAGTAGTCAGTATGTCGCCCGCTATTTTGCGAATAATAATTTTCTTAGGAGTCGAAAGAGAAAAACAGAATGTTGCATAATGTCAAAAAATTAATAAAACGAATATTATCCGAATTTCTTTTACATATTCCTCCTATACTGTCCACCTACTTCAAATAGAGCATTCGTAATTTGGCCAAGAGAACAGTATTTAACAGCTTCCATTAATTCTGCAAATATGTTTTCGTTTTGAATGGCGGCTATCTGGAGTTTTTTCAGAACTTCGGTGGCTTCATTTTTTTGTGTTTCCCACAAATTATTTCGTGTGGTTATCTGCGCTTCTTTTTCTTCAGTTGTCGAACGAATGACTTCCCGTGGCAGCACAGTTGGACTTCCTTTGGAACTTAAAAAAGTATTTACGCCAATCAGGGGATATTCGCCATTATGTTTTAAAGTTTCATAGTACAAACTTTCTTCCTGTATTTTACTGCGTTGGTACATGGTTTCCATGGCGCCTAAAACACCACCGCGTTCGGTGATTCTGTCAAATTCAGTTAATACCGCTTCTTCTACAAGTTCTGTCAACTCTTCGATGATAAATGCACCTTGCAAAGTGTTTTCATTTTTAGCTAAACCCAATTCTCGGTTAATAATTAATTGAATGGCCATAGCACGGCGAACGGATTCTTCTGTTGGTGTAGTGATGGCTTCATCGTAAGCATTGGTGTGCAAACTATTGCAGTTGTCATAAATAGCATACAAAGCCTGTAATGTGGTGCGAATATCATTGAAGTCAATTTCCTGCGCATGAAGTGAGCGTCCCGAAGTTTGAATATGGTACTTCAGCATTTGACTCCTTTCGTTAGCACCATATTTTTGTTTCATGGCTTTGGCCCATATCCTGCGCGACACACGACCTATCACGCTATATTCAGGGTCAATTCCGTTACTGAAGAAAAAGGATAAGTTCGGCGCAAAGTCATTGATATTCATGCCGCGACTTAAATAATATTCAACAAAAGTAAAACCGTTAGAGAGCGTGAAAGCGAGTTGTGAGATAGGATTAGCACCGGCTTCGGCAATGTGATAACCGCTGATTGAAACAGAATAAAAATTACGGACGTTTTTATCAATAAAATACTGTTGTACGTCACCCATTACCCGCAAACTAAATTCCGTACTGAAAATACAAGTGTTTTGCGCCTGATCTTCCTTTAAAATATCAGCTTGCACTGTACCACGAACCTGAGATAAAGTATGCGTTTTAATTTTTTCATAAACCTCTTTTGGCAATACCATGTCGCCAGTAACGCCCAAAAGCATCAAACCCAAACCATTGTTCCCTTCGGGTAATTCGTCTGCATTGTAGCGAGGGCGCTTATCTCCCTTTGCTTCATAAATACTTTGAATTTTTTTCTCGACCTCTTTTTCTAATTTATTTTCCTTAATGTACAATTCACATTGTTGGTCGATTGCCGCGTTCATAAAACAAGCAGCAATGGTAGCAGCCGGGCCATTGATGGTCATGGATACGGATGTTTTAGGGTCGGCTAAATTAAAACCACTATACAATTTTTTAGCGTCATCCAAACAACATACACTCACCCCGCTATTTCCTACTTTTCCATAGATATCCGGGCGGTGGTCAGGGTCGTTTCCATACAATGTAACGCTATCGAAGGCAGTACTTAGGCGAGCAGCCGGTAATCCTTTACTCACATAATGAAACCGTTTGTTAGTTCTTTCAGGCCCACCTTCTCCTGCAAACATGCGGGTTGGGTCTTCGCCTTCCCGCTTGAATGGATATATACCAGAGGTGTAAGGAAATTCTCCAGGGAAATTTTCAAGTAAACTCCATTTTAGAATATCGCCCCAGCCTTTGTATTTTGGAACAGAAACTTTTGGAATTTGTAAATGTGACAAACTCTCGTAATGCG
>CALMND010000467.1 GCA_937868565.1 uncultured Bacteroidota bacterium
GCTACAAAGGAACCTGCAATAGTTCCATATTCGTTAGTAGTCAAATCCTGACTCGAAATTTTCTGAGAGTTAACGTCATAAAAAGTTACTGTAATTTTTTGATTGGGTAAAATTTCAAAATCCTTGCCTGCACCTTTTAGAATTATAGATTTAAAGTAAACCGTTTGACCCGGCCGATAGATGGCTCTGTCTGTAAATAGGAAGGATTTTGTAATTCGTTCGTTATTTTCGTAATCTTTATAACTATAAAAAGATTCCTGGCTTTGGAGAATATCTTTTTCATTAGTAAACTCCATATAGAAACTATTGGAAGGGGTTTCGGTCTTTTCCACTTTTAAATAACCGTTCCTATCAGAGGTATAGGTTTTGCCATATTCTCTGGTGTAACTCTGTTTGCGGTGATCATAAGTCTTAAATACTTGTTGTGCTTTTATTCCCTGCATGGGTTTTCCGCTTTGTCGGTTTAAAACGTAAAATTCGTATTCCCCTTGTGTGTTTCTTTTATTCAAATAGGACATATCAGAAATAACATAGGAGAAATGATTTAAAACATTTTCTTGGGTAGAAAAGTTCGAGGAAGCTGATGCAAGAATTACAAAGTGTCCAAATCCTAAAGCCGGAATTTTAACTTCAATCGAGTGAGCATTGTAATCGTTATCATCAGGAAGCTCTTGCTCAAAGGATTGTAAGGTTGGCAGCTTCATTAGTTTAGAATAAAGCTCTTGCCCATAGTATTTGCTAGTCAACTGCTGAAAGTCATCCCGGTTGATTTCAATCACGCGGAAATAGATTTTATTGATATTGGTGTAATTCACCAAAACCCTGTTGGGGACATTGAAATCATTAATGCTCTCTGCGTTGATTGAAAGGGATTTTGCTCGAATGCCTTCAGCGGTATTGTAGGCTAGTTGTTCGCCGCGCGTAGCAGGGTAGTCTTTTATAATGCCTGTACAAATTTCCAGCGCTCTTTTTCGATTCCATTTATATTCATCACCAGCGAGCGGTTTATATTCTGAAGCTTTTAATAACCACCATTCGGCTTCCTTGAATTTAATTTCTGCAGTTCGTTTGTTAGAACTGAAACGTGAGCCAAGCGTTTTGAGGCTTGAAATATAAATCGAATCTTTTAATTGATTTTTAGTATTTGTATATATAAAATCCAATCTCTCCAGCTCTAAATCAATCAAAGCGTTTTCGTTGTTGTCTTTTGCATGTAAAGAAAGTAAATCTTGGAAAAGTTTAATGGAATTGTATTTGAAGTCAAGAGAATCAGGTGGCATGGCAACTTCATATTTTAAAAACTCATCGTAGGTTTTTAAAAATGCTTCATCATTCAAGTTAAATTGATTGGCTGCTTTTGTCACATCAGCCTCACTATTTTTAAAAAAGTCGAGTGCCCGATGTGCCAAAAAATCGAATAGGGTAGGGCGCAAAGCTCTTGTATTTTGGCTGCCTTTCACGATAATCTCTTCAAACATATTCACTTGAATTGATTTGAGAGCCTCTTTATTAGAAAGACTCTTTGAATAATTCGTCGAACAGGCATTTATAAGTGCTTTTAAATCATAGGTAGCTATATCATTATTTTTAAATGCGACAGTTCGTGAGCGGCTATAAAATTTCCAGCGATTGGTCTGATAATACTGCCAAAAAGCTTCGGCCAACATACTTTGTAAAATGGGTTTAACAGGTATTTTGCTGTTTTTTACCTCCAGCATTAAGTTGTTTATGTTTTTTTCCTGGGAAAATTCCTCTTTGTATTCGGCATATTTCATCTTATGAATGAGAGCTTTTACAAATTGAGGCGCGTTATTTTCGTTTTTTGCTCGTTGGTATATTTCGGCAACAATTTTTAAAGCACTTTCTGTTAATCCCTTTTTTTCACAACTGTCCACTCGCTTCCAGAGTTTTGGGTAGGAGTCACCGGCCGAAAATAGCTTAGGTGAAACAAAAAACCTGTAGCTGAATCCCAAACTACTTAAGACAATACCAGTAAACAGTAATACTAAAAGGAGCGATTTTTTTGAAAACATATTCCGTTTTATCTTGAGATGGAAAGGAAGCTAGAATTCCATAAATTAAAGTCTAAATTTATTACTAAATTACACTAAAAAATATTTTAAAATAGCCTATATAATACCGATATTAGAGGCTAGCAATACTTACTTATGGACATTGTTTTTGAGATTATTAAAATTGTGATACCCGGCAGTCTTGTTTTTTTGGCCGCTTTTTTCACTATAAAGGGTTTTTTGGAAAATGACCAAAACAGGAGACTTATGGAATTAAGGCAAAGTAATCAATCCACTATAACTCCCTTAAAACTGCAAGCTTATGAAAGAATTGTTATATTTTTAGAGAGAACCAATCCAAACATGCTCGTAGTTAGGGTTAACAAGCAAGGTTTTACTTCCCAGCAATTGCATATGGAGTTAATTAAAACAATTAAGAGTGAGTATGAGCATAATCTTTCCCAACAAATATATATTAGTCATAATGCCTGGGAATTGGTAAAAAACGCTAAAGAAGAAGTTACCAAACTCATCAATATCTCTGCAACCAAGGTAGCGCAGGATTCACAGGGAAATGAATTAGCTATGATGATTTTAAACATTACTGCTAATTTGGGAAAAAAGCTTCCTAGTGACGTTGCTCTTGAATATATTAAAAAAGAAGTAGGACAAATTTTTTAAACAACTTCCTCACTTTTGGGGATGAGCGATTAAAACGAGTTTATGCAAAACCTTTTCGGGGATTTTCAAGCTGTTACGGCAAAAGCGTGGAAAAATAATATAATACGAGACTTAAAAGGCGAGGCCTATGAAACACTTATTTGGGCAAACGAAAATGGTTTTAATATTGAGCCTTTTTACACCTCCGAAAATCAATCCGTGAGCTACGAACCTGTTTTTACCCACAGTGATTGGGAGGTAGCCGTTTCAGGAAAAAGTAAAGATTCAAAGGAGTTAAACAGTCAATTATTGGAGCAGTTGAATTCCGGAGCATCCTCCATAAGCATAAATGTTGGTGATCTTGATTTAGATATTGCTTTGAATGAAGTAAAATTAAATTTTATACACTCCATTTTTCACGTTAATAAAAATAATGCTTCGCATTTAAAATCTTATCTGTTAAAAAATTACGAGTTACATGAACTCAATTGCTCTGTTTTTTACAAAAAAATAGGGAATCAACAGGATTTGGAGGATTGGGGTAAGACTATTTTATTTTTTAAGGATTTTGAGAGGATTAGAACCATAAGCATTGATGTTCTGCAACACCACAACCGTAATTGTCTGGCTTACTACGAAATAGCCTTGTTGTTTTCTAAACTTGTTGAGTACATTGAATGCCATTCTTTAAAGAGTGATTGGCCTTCTAGTAAAATTGCAATCAAAGTTGGCGTTTCCTCGGATTATTTCATTCAAATGGCCAAACTTCGCGCTATCCGACGTTTGTGGTTGGTTTTGAAGAATGAGTACGGTCTTAAAAATGATATTCATCTCATAGTGGAAACAGGTTTAACCAATAAATCGATTTCGGAGAATTATAATAACTTATTACGTACTACCACTGAAGCCATGGCCGCTGTTTCTGGTGGTTGTAATGAGTTAATTGTTAACGAATTTGATGTGCTGTTTGAAACGGAAAAAAAATTGTCAGCCAGAATGGCTGTTAATCAGCAATTAATTTTAAAACACGAAAGTTATTTTGATAAAATGGCTGATATAGCTTGTGGTTCTTTTTACGTGGAAGCGATTACGGATGCCTTGGCAGAGAAAGCTTTGGAGGCCTTGAAGTATTTTGAGCAGCAAGGTGGTTATTTTAAATGTAGTGAGAAAAATGTTTTTAGTGAAGACATCGCACGGCAAGCTGTTACGAAGGAGAAATTATTCAAAGAGGAAAAACAAATTGCTATTGGCGTTAATAAATTCAGAAATGCAAAAGAAAAAATTGAATTGCCAGCGTCCTCTATTTCGATGTTACAGCAGTTGTTAATTAACAATCCGGTACTTAACTATGAATTAGAGCGTTACCTTAGCCAAAATGCGTAAATCAATCCAACATATTAAATACAAACAAAAAGGTGAAGATTTTAATTCCAGAAATGAAACTTTTTTAACTGCTGAACAAATTGAGTTAGCGGTAAATTATGCACATAAGGACGTAGAAGATATCGAGCATCTTAATTTTGGGGCAGGCCTTCCGCCGTTTCTGCGCGGACCTTATTCCAGTATGTACATTAAAAATCCCTGGACTATTCGTCAATATGCGGGATTTAGTACCGCCGAAGATAGTAATGCATTTTACAGAAAGAATTTAGCGGCCGGGCAAAAAGGTCTTTCGGTTGCTTTTGATCTAGCCACACACAGAGGATATGATAGCGATAATGAGAGGGTGGAAGGCGATGTGGGTAAGGCTGGTGTTGCCATAGACAGTATACTAGATATGAAAATTCTGTTTGATGGAATCCCCTTAGATGAAATGAGCGTTTCGATGACCATGAATGGTGCAGTTTTACCCATTCTTGCGTTTTACATCGTTGCGGCTAAAGAACAAGGCGTGAGTAGTGATAAACTACAGGGAACCATACAGAATGACATTCTGAAGGAATTCATGGTGCGCAATACCTATATATATCCTCCAGCTCCCAGTATGAAAATTGTTGCCGACATTTTTGAATACACATCCAAAAATATGCCCAAGTTTAATTCCATATCAATAAGTGGTTATCACATGCAGGAAGCTGGGGCTACTGCCGATATTGAGTTGGCGTACACCCTGGCAGACGGGCTTGAATATCTGAGAACCGGAATCAATTCTGGTCTGGACATAGATACCTTTGCTCCACGCCTCTCTTTTTTTTGGGCCATTGGTATGAATCACTTTATGGAGATTGCTAAAATGAGGGCAGCTCGTATGTTATGGGCCAAAATCGTAAAGCAATTTAATCCTAAAAATCAAAAATCACTTGTATTACGCACGCATTGCCAAACAAGTGGTTGGAGTCTGACTGAACAGGATCCTTTTAATAACGTTACACGAACCTGCGTGGAAGCTATGGCCGCAGCAATGGGACACACTCAAAGTTTACACACCAACGCTTTGGATGAAGCCATAGCTCTGCCAACGGATTTCAGTGCGCGTATAGCCCGTAATACGCAACTGGTCTTGCAACATGAAACTAATATTTGCAAAGTAGTGGATCCTTGGGGAGGAAGTTATCACGTGGAAAAATTAACCTACGAAATTGCACATAAAGCCTGGGCGCTGATTGAAGAAGTCGAAAAATTAGGAGGAATGGCCAAAGCTATAGAAACGGGCATACCTAAAATGAGAATTGAGGAAGCGGCGGCGCGCAAACAGGCAAGGATTGATGGAGGAAAAGATATTATTGTTGGAGTTAATCAGTACAAAGTAAAAAACGATACTCTGGTAGAAGTACGCGATGTAGACAATACAAAGGTAAGAGCGCAGCAAATAGAGAGGCTACAAAGATTAAAATCAGAACGAAATACCACGAAAGCTCAAGCAGCACTTCATGCAATCACAGAAGCTGCAAGAACTGGAAAAGGTAATTTGTTGGAACTTGCAGTTCATGCCGCTGAGTGTAGATGCAGTTTGGGTGAAATTTCCATGGCTTTGGAGGAGGTTTATGGCCGTTACAAAGCTCAAATTAAGTCCATATCCGGTGTATATAGTAAAGAAATTAAAATGGACATAGATTTTGTTAAAGCGAGAGAACTATCTGATAAGTTTGCGGCATTAGATGGTCGCAGGCCGCGGATTATGGTTGCTAAAATTGGACAGGATGGACACGACCGTGGTGCAAAGGTAATTGCAACCAGTTTTGCCGACATGGGATTTGACGTGGATATTGGTCCTTTATTTCAAACACCATACGAAGCTGCCAAACAAGCTGTCGAAAACGACGTTCATATTTTAGGAATTTCAAGTCTGGCCGCAGGCCATAAGACCCTGGTTCCTCAGGTCATTGCGGAGTTGAAAAAATTTAATCGTAGTGAAATCATGGTTGTTGCCGGCGGCGTAATACCGCAGCAAGACTACGACTTTCTATTCAAGCAAGGCGTGTCATTTATTTTTGGCCCTGGAACAGTAATTAGTAAAAGTGCTATCAATATTTTGGAGAAAATGATCGCCAGTTATTCAACTTAAAATTGTTTGAATAAAAGTTATAACAGAAAAAAACTCCAATAATTACCTTCAAGCTTTAAAATCCCAAGTTTCAAGGAACTTAGTTGTGTAGTTACCGGCTTTGAAGTCAGCATTTTGCATTAATTTGAGATGAAAAGGAATAGTCGTTTTAACACCTTCAATAACATATTCGCTCAAGGCCCGATGCATTTTGGCAATGGCTTCATCTCGGGTTTGTGCAACGGTAATTAATTTACCTATCATACTGTCGTAATTGGGTGGAATTTTGTAACCACTGTAAACGTGCGAGTCAACGCGAATGCCATGTCCGCCGGGAGTGTGCAAAGTGGTTATGGTTCCTGGTGAAGGCGCAAAGTTCATAAAAGGATTTTCGGCATTAATGCGGCACTCAATCGCATGAAGTTGCGGGTAGTAATTTTTTCCTGAAATTGGAACTCCAGCAGCCACCAAAATCTGTTCTCTTATAAGGTCATAATTAATAACCTCTTCCGTTATTGGATGTTCTACTTGAATACGTGTATTCATTTCCATAAAGTAGAAATTGCGATGTTTATCTACCAAAAATTCAACTGTTCCAACGCCTTCATAAGCTATGGAAAGTGCAGCCTTAATAGCGGCATCTCCCATCGCATCGCGCAGCTCCGGCGTCATAAATGGTGAGGGTGTTTCCTCAACTAATTTTTGGTGTCTACGTTGCACACTGCAATCTCTTTCACTTAAGTGACAGGCTTTTCCATACTGGTCACCAACGATCTGAATTTCTATATGGCGTGGTTCTTCAATGTATTTTTCCATATACATGGCTCCGTTGCCAAATGCAGCTGAGGCTTCCTGTGTAGCGCTGTCCCAGGCAGCCTGAAAATCCTCCTCTTTCCAAATAATGCGCATACCTTTTCCACCACCACCTGCTGTAGCTTTAATAATAACCGGGTATTTAATTCCTTTTGCTAATTCTTTACCTTCGTCTGCACTTTGTAAAAGGCCATCCGAACCTGGTACACAAGGAACGCCGGCGGCTTTCATCGTCGCTTTGGCGTTACTCTTATCGCCCATCTTATTTATCATCTCAGGCGATGCACCTATAAATTTTATTTTATTTTGGCGGCATATTTCCGAAAACTTGGCGTTTTCGCTCAGGAAACCGTAACCGGGATGAATGGCATCCGCATTCGTTATTTCCGCCGCCGCAATAATATTGGACATACTCAGGTAACTATCACGACTTGGCGGTGGTCCTATACAAACTGCCTCATCTGCAAATTTTACGTGTAAGGAATCCTTATCCGCTGTTGAGTATACGGCAACGGTTTTAATCCCCATTTCCCTACATGTACGTATAACCCTTAGAGCAATTTCCCCTCTGTTAGCTATTAATATTTTTTTAAACACAATTTCTAAATTTTAAATTATGAATTTTAAACTCCAAACACTTAAATCAAACCTTTGCTTAACAACTTAGTTTGCTGTTTTTATGAAGGATCAACTAAAAACAAAGGCTGATCGTATTCAACCGGAGATGCATCATTAACCAGCACTTTTACAATTTTCCCCTTAATATCGCTCTCAATTTCGTTAAAAAGTTTCATGGCCTCAATAATACAAACGGTTTTACCCACAGCAATTTCGTCTCCCACATTAACAAACACTGGTTTGTCTGGACCTGCTGATCTGTAAAAAGTACCAATCATTGGAGATTTAATCGTTATAAATTTAGATTCATCTGCGCCGCCTGATCCCGCGTTTGACTTATTTTCAGAAACCTGACCAGTGTTAGAGGGTGGAGAATAAATCGGGGCAGCTGGAGCCGGAACCGGTGCGTAAACTTGTTGAGCCACCGGTTGAACACCGGTTTTTGGAGTTCTGATTACAATCTTAATTTCTTTCGTTTCTAACTCGACTTCACTTACCCCGCTTTTTGAAACAAATTTTATGAGATCCTGAATTTCGCTTAATTTCATGATAATAATGTTTTAGTTAGTGGGTTCAAAAGTAAAGGTATTTTCCATTAAAAAAAGGTTTTTTTAAGCAAAATTTCACCAAAATAGGGTTATTTTATTCGTTTTTGAGTAAAAACGGCCTGTTTATTGTTAAAAAAAAGCCGCGATAAGCGGCCTAAAAGAGTATTTAAAACACTTTTAAAACATAATGCCCAGGTTAATCCTCACGGCGTTTAG
>CALMND010000468.1 GCA_937868565.1 uncultured Bacteroidota bacterium
CTACCGCATCTATCCACGCGTAACCATTGCAGTAATTGCGTGAGTAAATATTTTCAACAAAGTGTCTTCCGGTACCATCAACATCCCAGCCAATAGACCGTAAGGCAAAAATGCCGTGTAGACTACCCTGCAAAGAATTAAAAGCTCTATCCCACCGGCCAAGTCCGATAGTATTACTCCAGTTGGGATTTGTGTTTGTGCTTGTGCCATCATTCAAACACAAACAGCAATCTAACATCATCCATTTTAATTTATCTCCTGACCAAATATAATTTGGGCATTTCATTTCAAAACCGACAGGGCCAGTATAATCAGGTTTAGTGCCAAGAAATGGACCATTACCAGTTCCATGTCCGGCAAAGTAAAAAGCGTCGACTCCGTTAACAAAATCATTACCGTTATTTACAAACACCCAGTATTTAGCATTTGTTTCATTGTTGGCAAAAACCCAATTATTTTTAAAGTCTTGCATTTTTTGACTAAAATTAGCCGCAGCCGCTATTCTTTTGTAGAGATTTCCACCACCACCATTCGATGCATAATCATTAATTGCACATGTGGCAAGAGTGAATGAAGCATCTTTGCTTTTTTTTACCGTAATTGATGATTTTTTTTTCATTGGGAGCTTATTAAACGTTTGATTTTTACCTTCTATACTTTGCAAATAATTTGATAAATATTTCTCGATAAAACTACTCTGACTTTTGTGTCATTCCTATACCTGAGAACAGGTAATTTTTCGAAATAAAGCGAGAGGAGAAATATAATTCAAGTGACAGCCATAAACACGATTTTTGTGCGTATTCCGAAAGACGTGTAATGTTTTGATTGCGCTTTTTACGAATGGGGCTCACTAAAAATTAATTCTTGGTAATATAGTTGTGATCCACCAATAGAATCAATGAAGACCGTTTAAGCAATGCAATTTTAGTAACTTCGTGGTGTTTTGTTGGATATTTGAACCGGTATTTAATTATGTTGGTAATGTGCAACTATTTTTAAATACATTTAAGTATATTTAATACGAATATTAAAGGACATGATACCAAGAAATACAGTTGATAAAATAATTGAAGCAGCGCGCGTGGAAGAGGTGGTTGGAGAATTTATCACTTTAAAAAAACGTGGCACTAATTTGCTTGGTCTTTGCCCTTTTCACGGTGAAAAGACTCCTTCATTTACGGTTTCTTCGGTTAAAGGTATTTACAAGTGCTTTGGTTGCGGGAAAGCTGGCAATTCTGTCAATTTTATTATGGACCACTTAAAGCTGAGTTATCCTGAAGCTTTAAAATGGTTAGCTAATAAATACTCTATTGAGGTTATAGAAAAGGAAATAACTCCGGAGGAACGCGAGCAGCAGACCGAGAGAGAAAGTATGCTCATCGTGATGCAATATGCGCAACGCTATTTCGTCGAAATGATGATGAAAACGGATGAGGGGAAGTCAATAGGATTGGGCTACTTTCGCGAGAGAGCCTTGCGTGAAGATATTATTTCAAAATTTCAATTAGGTTATAGCTTAGAAGAGCGAAGTGCTTTTACTCATGCGGCAATAAAAAACGGATATCAACCAAAGTATTTGGTCAAAACCGGAATGAGCATTATAAGCAACCGCTATGTTGAGGGAAATGAGATAACGCAAAATGATCTTTTTGACCGCTATGCTGGAAGAGTTATGTTCCCAATACATGACGATGGAGGAAGGGTAGTGGCATTTGGCGGACGAACCTTGAGTTCAGATAAAAAAACAGCAAAATATATCAACAGCCCGGAAACTGACATTTACAACAAGAGTAAAATCTTGTATGGTTTATGGCTGAGTAAAAAATCAATTCAGGAAAGGGATACATGTTACTTAGTAGAAGGTTATATGGACGTTATTGCCATGCACCAAGCCGGAATTGAGAATGTTGTTGCTTCTAGTGGCACTTCGTTAACCGTTGAACAGATCAAGTCTATCCATCGTTTTACTAAAAACATTGTTGTTCTATACGATGGCGACGAGGCGGGTCAAAAAGCCAGCAATCGTGCTATTCCTTTATTGCTTGAGGAAGGAATGAACGTTAGGTTATTGATGTTTCCAGACAATGATGATCCAGATTCATTCAGCAGAAAAGTGACCGTTGAAGAATTTCATCAGTATCTTCAAAACAATACTACTGATTTTTTATATTTTAAATCCAAGAAATTAAAGGACGAAACAAAGAATGACCCCATAAAGAGAGCCGGTATTATTAAAGATATCGTAGAAAACATTGCCCTAATTCCCGATAACATTATTCGTAGCATTTATATTAAAGAGTGCTCCAATATTATGGAAATTGAAGAAAATGTTCTTCAAATGGAGGTAAATAAGATAAGACGGAAAGTAGGTTCGAAGTCTAAATATGATGGACAGAGCGGTAATTATGAACCAAATGAAAGTAAGCAAAGTCAAGTAGAAAGCGTTTTACCTGAAATTCCGGAAAAAGAAGTTTTTAATTTTGATTCGGAGGAACGGGAATTATTAAGAATAATGCTTACTCATGGAAATGTACTAATTCTAATAGACGCTGAAGACGAAGAACAGGAAAAACATGAAATGGAAATAACTCTCGCAGAATTTATTCTATTTGAATTATGGAGAGATGAAATTAGTTTTGAAAACCCTATTCATCAAACAGTTTTGGATGAATATATTCAGGAAATATCAAATCAACGTATACCAGGCCTGCAGCATTTTTCAATGTCTCAAAACCCACTAATAAGCAGTTTTGTAATTAACCATATCATAGACAACTACGAGTTAAGCAGTAAATGGAGTACTTTTGGGGTGGAAGTAACGCAGGAAGTCTCCAATATAAAGCGTGGTACGCAACACGTGTTGTTTAGTTTAAAGGAAAAAAAACTAAATGCTTTTATTAGTGAGAAACAGGAACTTTTAAAATCAGTGCCGGAAGAAGAAGCTAAAACGGTTCTTAAGGAGATTATACATCTTACAAATCTTAAAAGTCGTGTGAATAAGTTGTTGGGTAGAATTGTGGTAAAGTAATGGTTAGTAATTAAGCAACTTTGATTTTGTGGAGCCTGAGTTACACATCGTTGTTGTTTGAAGGGCTAAATTTTAATTCTCAAATTGCAAAATGCTAGTAAGGATTAACGAAAAAAATATTCCGGCAGACGCTATTGCTAAAATTGTAAACTGCCTCAAAAATGGAGGAATTATTATTTATCCAACGGATACGGTATATGCGCTGGGATGCGATATAACTCAAGCAAGGGCAATTGAAAAAATTTGTAAACTAAAAGGGATAAAGCCCGAAAAGTCTAATTTTTCTTTCATTTGTTCAGATTTAAGCCACTTAAGCGAATTTACAAAGGCTATACCAAATCATGTTTTCAGGGTCATGAAAAAGGCTTTGCCGGGACCATATACTTTTATTTTGGAAGCAAATAATAAAGTGCCTAAGCTTTTAAAACACAGTAAAAAAACAATAGGTATTCGCGTACCAGATAATTTAATTTGTAAACAAATTGTCGAAGCACTTGGAAATCCTTTAATCTCAACAAGTTTACACAATGCCAGTGACGACATTCTGGAGTATTTTTCTGATCCGGACGTTATTCATCAACAATACGAAAGTGTAGTTGATATGGTTGTCGATGGAGGTTTTGGGAATATTTACCCGTCTACCATTATAGATTGTAGTTTGGATGAAATTCTCGTCACCAGAGAGGGACTGGGTACTTTGGAGTTATTAGGGATAATGACCTAGTTACAAATTATCGTGTTTGTTAATAGCTTACTTGAAACCGTGAAGCGCTAAGTCATAACTCTTAAAACCAAAACCACTAATGCTACCGGCACATTTAGCACCCAGATAAGAAATGTGTCTGTAATCTTCTCTCGAAAAAATATTACTAATATGAACTTCAATAGCCTTTGCGCTTACAGCAGCAATAGCATCAGCAATGGCAATAGAGGTATGGGTATACGCGCCAGCGTTAATTATAATACCTGCGTGACTAAAACCTACAGAATGAATATAGTCTACAATAATTCCTTCTACATTACTTTGATAGTATTCCAATTCAAACTCAGGAAATTTTTTCTTTAGTTCAGAAAAGTAATCTTCAAACGACTCCGAACCATATATTTCCTGCTCCCGTTTGCCTAAAAGGTTTAAATTAGGGCCATTAATTATAGCTATCTTCATACCTTGAAATTAAGATTAATTTTTGTAACCAAAAAAGAGGTTTTATGGTTCAAATCGTGAGCCGATGGAATTATTATCATACTCGCTTTAGGCAATATCTTCAGTTAGAAAAGTCACTAGCAAAGAATTCTATAGAAGCTTACGAGGATGATCTTAAAAAATTGCAGTCTTTTTTTTCGAACATAAGCCCTGAAAAATTAACGTATGCTCAATTACAAAAATTTACCGAGTCTCTGGCAGAAATTCCTATCTCTGCGGCAACTCAATCAAGAATAGTTTCCGGAATCAAAGCGTTCTATAAATTTCTTGTTCTTGAAAATGAGATTCAGCAAAATCCTTCAGAGTTATTGGAGACGCCCAAGCTTAAACGCAAGCTTCCGGTTTTTTTGGATGTTAATGAAATCGATAAACTTCTAGAAGCCATAGATCGAAGCACTGCGGAGGGCGAACGAAATATTTGTATGCTTGAAACTCTGTATAGTTGTGGTCTAAGAGTAAGCGAACTAGTTAACTTGAAAATTACAGACTTACATTTAAATGAAGATTATATCAAAATTGTAGGAAAAGGCAACAAGGAAAGGATGGTACCCATAGGCAAAATAGCCAAAAAACTAATTCTGAATTACAAACAAAATATACGTAGTCATTTAAAAATTAAAAAAGAAGCCGAAGATTTTCTTTTTTTAAATCGTAGGGGAGTTAAGCTTTCACGAGTCATGGTCTTTTATATCATTAAAGATCTTGCAAAAAAAACAGGCGTCAGAAAAACATTAAGTCCCCATACCTTCAGACATTCCTTCGCAACGCATTTAGTTGAAGGTGGCGCGGATTTAAGAGCCGTTCAAGAGATGCTCGGCCATGAGAGCATTACAACAACCGAAATATACACGCATTTGGATAGGCAGTTTTTAAGAGATAATATTTTAAGTTATCATCCAAGGAATAAAAAGTAGTAATTTTGCAGGAAATCACTTATGAAGAGCTTTAACATTCCTGAATTTTACAGGAGTCCTATTATATCAAAAGTTAAGCAATATCGCAAGCTACAAGATCCGAGGAAACAGGATAATACCCCCACGAAGTTAGATTTCGGCTCAGTAAGCTATTATATTGCCCGACATTTTGGGTTTTGTTATGGCGTAGAAAATGCGATCGAAATTGCGTTTAAAGCTTTAGATGAAAACCCGGGTAGAAGAATTTTTCTTTTAAGCGAAATGATACATAATCCAGCAGTGAATAAGGATTTAATAGAAAGAGGGGTTGATTTTTTACAAGACACTTACGGGAAGCAACTTATTCCATTCGATAGTTTAAAAAGTGAAGACGTAGTTATTATTCCGGCTTTTGGGGCACCTTTACAAATACTAAAACAACTGGAGGAGAAAGGCATTACGACGCAAAAGTATAATACAACCTGCCCTTTTGTAGAACGTGTCTGGAAAAAATCTGAACAAATTGGTAAAACAAGTCATACAGTTATTATTCACGGAAAATACAACCACGAAGAAACACGTTCTACATTTTCAAGAAGTGCGAGGGATAGCGCTGCAATTGTTGTACGTGACCTGAATGAAGCGGAAAAACTAGGGCAATTTATTTTAAATGATAAAACTCAGGCTGAGTTTGAAAAGGAATTTTCAGGTAAATTTTCGAACGCATTTTCTGTGCGAGATCATCTTAATAAAGTGGGGGTTATTAATCAAACCACCATGTTGGCAACGGAAACACAGACTATTGCAGATTATTTTAAATCTGTAATGATTCAAAAATATGGTCTTAACAAATTAAGTGAGCATTTTTCCGACACAAGAGATACTCTTTGCTACGCCACCAATGAGAATCAGGATGCTACCTATGGACTACTGGAAACAGATGCAGATCTAGCCATAGTAGCTGGGGGTTATAATAGCAGCAACACGTCTCATCTGGTGGAGCTCTGTGAGCAAAAGTTCCCAACCTATTTTATTTCTTCGGCCAAGGAAATAAAAGATAGTAAAACGATTCACCATTTTGATTACCGAACCAAAGCACATAAAATCACACAAAATTTTCTCCCAGCAAAAGAAGCGAAAATTATTATCACGAGCGGTGCGTCTTGCCCCGATTCAATGCTTGAGGAGATAATTATAAAAATAAACGGCTTCATGAAGGTGGTAAGCCCAATTGATGAGGTTATTAGAAAATTGGAGCCTAAGACCTGATTAAAAGCTCTTAAATAGAAGAAATTTTTTCCTGTCAACTAAAAACAATGTAAAATTTTAAATCATGCACATATGCAGTTAAAACTCACTAAACCGCTCATATTTTTGGATATCGAAGCCACAGGCTTAAATGTTGGTTCTGACAAAATCGTAGAGATATCCCTGCTAAAATTAAATACAAACGGCATGATTGAGACCAAAACTGAACGTGTTAACCCAGGAATACCGATACCCGAGGTAGTTTCTAAAATTCATGGTATATATCAAAATGATATCGAGACAAAACCAACATTTAAGGAATTGGCTCCAGCACTTTTGAAGTTTATAGGAAATTCCGATTTTGCTGGCTATAACTCCAATAAATTTGATATTCCATTGTTAGCCGAAGAATTTTTAAGAGCAGAAATGGACTTTGATTTAGAGGGTAGAAAACTAGTGGATGTTCAAAATATCTTTCACTTTATGGAACCCAGGAATTTGAGCGCCGCGTATAAATTCTATTGCGATAAATCAATTGAAAATGCACACAGCGCCGAAGCTGATGTTACTGCTACTTATGAAATATTCAAGGCACAATTGCAAAAGTACGAGGGAATTGAACTAATGGATGAAAAGGGTAATAGCTATCAACCAATAGTTAATGACATTTCAAAACTGAGCGAATTGAGCGCTAAAACAAAAAACGTTGATCTCGCAGGCAGAATAATTTACAACGAAAAGGGGGAAGAGGTCTTTGGTTTTGGAAAGCACAAGGATAAATTGGTTACCGATATCTTCACAAAAGAACCCTCTTATTATAGCTGGATGATGAAAGGTGATTTTCCCCTATATACCAAAAAGGTAATCACTAAAATCAGGCTTAGAATGCGGTAAATTGTCTAGCTATAGTGTTTAACTATTTTTTAAAAAATCGGTAGCTTTTCTCACACTCCCATGCTTTAATAAAAGTTCATTAGCCTTCGCATAATCTGTAATACCTGTATTTCGCATCAACATTTTTGTGCCTCGATCAACAAGTTTGTCATTGCTTAGTTGCATATCCACCATTTTGTTGCCTTTCACATGTCCTAATTTTATCATGACGCTGGTGGAAATCATGTTTAGAGCAAACTTTTGAGCAGTTCCACTTTTCATACGTGTAGAGCCCGTCACAAATTCAGGTCCTACAACCATTTCCACAGGAAATTTAGAAACTGAAGCCACCTTGCTGCTAGCATTGCATGTTATACAACCGGTTGTAATGTTATTTTTATTGCAGTAATTTAACGCGGCCATTACGTAAGGTGTACTGCCGGAAGCGGTAATACCAATTACTACATCATTTTCATTAACAGAGAAACTCTTTAAATCCAACCACCCTTGTTCTAAATGGTCTTCGGCAAATTCAACGGCTTTTCTTATCGCCTGGTCACCACCAGCAATGAGGCCAATGACTTTTCCGTAGTCAATCCCGTAGGTAGGAGGGCATTCGCTGGCATCCAAAATGCCCAGACGTCCGCTTGTGCCGGCTCCCATGTAAAACAAGCGACCACCGGACTTCATTTTATCAACAATAACTGCCACCAATTTTTCAATTTGAGGAATAGCCTTTTCAACGGCAAAAGGAACTGTTTTATCCTCTTTGTTCATATTAAACAACAGTTCAGAGATACTCATGTCTTCTAAATTGTTGTAATTTGAATCTTTTTCGGTTGTTTTCACAGGCACAAAGTTAGGGCCAAAAAAAAAGCTGCCATTGTTCGGCAGCTTTTTTTATCAATATAACGATGTTACTTAGTAACAACTAATTTAGCAATTCGTTTGGTGTTTGATGAACCTTCCAAATTAACAATGTAAATGCCGCTATTTAAAGAGCTTGTATCAAAAGAATATTCTACATCCCCAGCATCCATTACACCAATATTTTCTGATTTAACAACCCGCCCACTAATGTCAATAACCTGTAAAGTTATTTTCTCTCCATTCAAACTATTAAATAACACGGTCACTTTGCCATTTGTGGGGTTAGGATATAAGCTAAGGTTGTTTTCTTGAACTGCTTTTGCCCTTTCTTCTATAGACACATAAAAAGGATTAAGAAAGTTTGAAGTCGTCCAAACACCCCGTCCATTTGTTGCAACATATATTTGACCAGAATTGTAACAATCCCAATGATTCAAAGTTTGTTGTTTGATATCAAACACCTGAACATTAGGAAGCTTACTTCCATCGTCCGCAAGAGCGTTAGAATTGACCCAGGTAGGTGAGCCGGCAGTAATATCATTGGTGTAAAAAATACCATTGTCTGTACCAATAAAAACTTTCTTACTGTCCTTCATTTCCATCAAAGAACAATAAGTAACAATATTAGCGAGAGAACCATCTTTCTTAACCCAACCAATATTTGTATTGTCAGATTTTCTGGCATCATTTGTATTATACATCACAATGGCATTAGTGCCAGTTGGCGCAGGGTCGTTAAACGTAATAGCTAAATTCTTATCGTCATTACTTACGCTAATACTGGTAATTGGTTTGCTAAAAGATCCCAGTAATGTTGTTCTATAGGGTGATATTCTGTTAGTGTCAGCATCGCCGGTAATAGAACTCTTGTATTTAAAAACATCCGTAAAAAATTTGCCCGAATAGCTTGATTGCGAAAGATCCATGAGGGAATAAATATGGGAAACACGATAAAGATTATTGGTATTTGTCGCGTAGTATAATTCTAAGCCTCCCTTGCTCCATTCAAGAACTGTAGGGGTACCTGTTATGGCAATCGTTGAGAAGGTTGGACTTCCATTTGCATCATCTTTAAAACATCCGCTTTGACTAATTCTAATAAAATTAAGAGGGTCGTTAAGATTTAAGGGAGCTTTGGAAACAGCAATCGCGTACGGGTTGGATTGATTATCCGTAACTGAAGTCTGCTTTAGTCCAACCGCTAACCGGGCCGAAATAGGCATTGGAATTTTCACTCTAATGTTATTTTTACAAAAAGGAACTCCAACTCTCCCAACAGAATAAGTATTGCGAGCAGTCACATAAGTGGTACTTGTGTTGACTGGATTGGCAACTGTGTTGGTGCTTATACCCTGAATACTATAAGTGGTATAGGCTGTATGCGTAACAGCAAAAGCCGTGGTTGATTGTGTGATATTTCCAGGATTTAAAATATAAGTTGGTGTACCAACAGAACTGAATGTATTTGCCGTTAATGTACCGGTACCTGTTTGAGTAATTGTATAGGTGGTAGCTACGGTTGGAGTTACAATAAAAATACCTGTCGTGTTTGTTGTACCACCCGGATTAATAACAAAAGTAGGGTTTGGAATGGTAGTGTTATTTGGAGCAGCAAAATTATAATCAACAGGCACGGCATCCAAAGCGTAAGTACCCAATTGAGTGATGGAGTAATTCCAAACTGCTCCATGAGTCGGAGCAACAACAAATGTTGGATTTGTTTGTGAAATATTGTCAGGACTTAATACATAAGTTGGATTCGTAATTGCTGTAACAGTTGGCGCGGTGAGAGTATATCCAGGAAAACTACCATAGTTCCAGCTAAGAGGTTTCGATAAAACGGTTGAATAAGTGGTAGTCTTTGTGGAAATATTATTGTCAACAACTGAAATCTGGTCGCCGACTTTGTATTTATAAAAAACAGTTGCAAACACTCTGTAATAGGCAGCCGCATCCGGCACTACGATGGCGGTTCCAGTTGCACCAACTGGGTAAAACGGCACGGTAAATGTGGCAAAAGGAGATCCGGTAAACGTAATCGCAATAATATCATTTAGCGTTGTTGCATTAAGGGTAACGCCCCTAACCGCATTGCTTGACGTGGAAGCTGCCGAGCCTGCGATTGTAATATTTGTGCCTGAATAAACCGTTTGCGTTTGAGTTACAACAGTTGTAAAAACTCCTGAGACCGTAACAACATTAACTGTTGTATTTGGAACAGCGGCGTTGGTCGGTTTCATGGTAATATCTTGCATGGCGGCGTTACTCCAGGCAGTCGCCGGCGCATTTGCGTAAGGACCATCTACAGGAATTGTAATTGTTCCAGTACGAATAACTATGCTGTCAATAATTGCATTTTTACCCGGTCTTAAAGCAGAAAATGTAAAGGTAGTCTTGCTTGTTAACTCCGGAATCCCACTCATAGAGGCTGGAAGCCTTAACGAGTCATTGTAGAAAACGGCAGAATCTGGAGGGACTGAAACTGTACCTAGATTTTCCCACAATTTAAATGGTGTTCCAGTGGAATAGCCATCATTAAAAAAAGTAACCGCAGCAGGCGCAATTTTAGAAAGGGCTCCCGAAAATTTATTATTGTTCACGATTGCAGGCGACGAGGATTTGGCGTTTGCCGTTTTAAAGAGAGTTCCGTTTCCTGAAGTTAAATAGGCGGCACCGTTCAATATTTTTGAGTATTCAACATTATAAACCTCTCCACCAACGTAATTGGATTCTTGTATAACATTTGATGAAGTACCGCTATAGTATACCATACCGTTGCTTCCCGTACCACCAATAAAACCAGAATACGGTGTTACGCTAGAACCGCTGGCAGCCAAGCCACCTGAGGCAGGATATTTTTCTATACTCACCGAATTAAATTGCCCAGTTACGAGACCTTTATAGAAGGGTTGCGAACTAAAGCCATCCACATCTCGGAATATTCCACCATCTGTAATAATAAAAAGTGTACCAAATGAGCCATTGGGTGTAAACTTAATGTCGTGAATATTTTCATGAACGTAAAATTGTGTATTTGGAATGGTACTAAAACCCAAAGAACTCCATTGGCCAACGGGTGCAAGGTTTGTACCGCCCGTGCGTCTGAAAAAGCTTCCATTATAACCACCTATAAACAGCCAATCTGGGTTATTAGGGCTTACGGTAATAACATGGGCATAATCACCCGAAGAAATTGTCCCACCATTCGATAGAGGGTCTTGCTGAGGCGATCCCTGTAAAAGAAGACCCCAGGTATTTCCCCCGTCATATGAAACAAAAATAGCATTTAAAGAAGCTGAATTAGGAACCACACCACTTCCTCCACTAGGCAAACTTGTGTTTTTATTTGCGCAAGAAACATAGATAACATTATCATTGGAAGGGGCAATCGCTATTTCAATCCTACCGTAATTAGAATCTGTTAAAACATTGGCTGTTGGAGTAATATTTGTAAAAGTAGTTAGGTTGGCGTCTGTTGATTTATAAACTTTTCCGGAGACATTTGTAAAGGGTTGATGCCCTCTTTCATTTCCAACGCTGCAATAAAGAATCCCGCTATTTGAAAACTTAACATCCATACCGTAGGCAACATCTACTGTTGAACTAATTCCGGCTATTGATGAAAAACTTGCGCCACCATTATTAGAAACAAGAATACCCAGATTAGTAGCAATAGCAATCTTATTGGCGTCAACAGGACTACAAGCTATTCTATTAATTACCGTACCGGTAATTGCGCTCGATGCTACTTGAACTAGATTTGTTCCACTTAATTTATAAAGACCAGTACCTGGCTGTGCTTTGCTTTTTTGCCCATATCTTAAGAAACCTTCTCCGGTTGCGGCATAAATAATTTTGTCAACTGACTGAGCAAGATAACTTATGTTTCTTACAGTACCTTGATCATTTATGGGAGCCCAATTTTTGCCACTATTGGTTGATATAAAGATACCGCTGGCCACGCTGCCAACATAAAGAGTATTGTTCGTAGGGTCGTTCTTATCAATGATCATGTTACGAATTCGACCTGCGGTGTATATTGGACCAGCCTGAGCCCAATTAATTTTTTGCGCATCCATTACACCCTGCATGCTTGTAAGTGCTAACAGGCCAAGGATTTTAGTAAATTTTTGTGACATATACTTCATATAATATAGTTTGTATATCTTTAATTTTGCGTGCTGTTTATTTAAGCTAACCAAACACCGTGTACCGGCTTAAAAATTCGCATTAACGCATTTTATTTGTAAATTTTAACAAATTTGTTCAATATTATTCAGATATCAAAATGCTTTTAGGCACTTTTTTGTAAAAACGCATGATTTCTTTAAAACTGGTAGATTTCATAAGATTATTGGTTAGCCCAATAAAAAAACCCCACTCAGTATTTTGCTGAACGGGGTTTCCATACATCTAAAATTTTTTTAAAATCTTTCTAAATGGGAGAAAAAGAAATCTGATTCAATCTTCGCGTTTTCGTCGCTGTCACTGCCATGTACGGCATTGGCTGCTATTGATTTAGCAAACAGTTTGCGAATCGTTCCTTCTTCGGCTTTTGTAGGATCTGTCGCTCCAATAAGTTGGCGGTATTCGCTAACAGCATTTTCCTTTTTAAGAATAGCTGCAACAATGGGGCCTCCGCTCATATACTCCGTTAGCTCTCCGTAAAAAGGTCTTTCTTTATGAACCGCATAAAATTCACCGGCTTGTTCTTTAGTTAACCGCATGTATTTCATAGCTAAAATTTCAAAACCTGCTTTATTAATCATAGCCAGTATCGGACCAATGTTATTGGCTTCAACAGCATCTGGCTTAATCATCGTAAAAGTTATTTTACCACTCATTTTTTTTAATTTGGGCTGTAAAGATACTTAAATGGCAAGCTTAAACCAAATTATAATGATTTTAGTGGTTTTTTACTGCTTTGAATTTGAAAATGAGATATCTACCTTTAGCGATGAAGGTGATTTTACCTGACAAAAAACTTAGTTTAATTCAGTGAACAGACAAAGCTTTGAACTTCTTATTTTAGGAACATCTTCGGCAAGCCCTACGTCTGACAGGAATCCGAGCGCTCAACTATTAAACATTGCCGAGCGCCACTTTTTAATTGATTGTGGCGAGGCTACTCAAATTCAAGTACGGAGATATAAGGCAAAACTTCAGGCTATTGATCATATTTTTATTTCTCATTTGCATGGCGATCATTTTTTTGGTTTGCCAGGACTTTTAAGCAGTATGCATCTCTTAGGCCGAAAGCAATCTTTAACAATTTATGGCCCAAAAGAATTAAAGAGTTTGATTGTAAAGATAATCGAAACCAGCGAAACGAGACTCAATTACTCTATTAATTGGGTTTTTACCAATAAAGACGGTTTAAACTTATTGTTTGAGGATGCGAAGGTGGAGGTGTTTTCTTTTCCGCTAAGGCATAGAATTTTTTGCACAGGATTTCTTTTTAAGGAGAAGCCACTTGCTCGAAAAATTGATAAATATGCTTTGGAAAAATTAAATATTTCTATAGCTGATATAGCTTTGCTCAGAAATGGATACGATGTTGTCAATGGGGACAATCAGATAATTAAAAATAAGGATGCGACCTATGATCCTCCTGAACCTAGAACCTATGCATATTGCAGCGATACAATATT
>CALMND010000469.1 GCA_937868565.1 uncultured Bacteroidota bacterium
ATCTATTAAAACCGCTGGCCATAAAAGAAAAACTGGATGAATATGTGATTGGCCCGGACGACGCCAAAAAGGTATTGAGTGTGGCCGTTTACAACCATTTTAAACGCATAGCACATACTGCCAAAAATAATAAAGAAGAAGTTGAAATAGATAAATCGAATTTAATTTTGGTTGGTGAAACCGGTACAGGTAAAACTTTATTAGCGCGGACAATAGCCACCATGCTCAATGTGCCGTTTTGTATAGCCGACGCCACTGTATTAACGGAAGCCGGCTATGTAGGAGAAGACGTAGAAAGTATTTTAACCCGTTTGCTTCAAGCTGCTGATTACGATGTTGGTGCTGCCGAAAAAGGTATTGTTTTTATTGACGAAGTGGATAAAATTGCTCGTAAAAGCGATAACCCATCTATCACACGCGATGTAAGTGGAGAAGGCGTGCAGCAGGCTCTTCTTAAATTGTTGGAAGGAACGACAGTAAATGTTCCCCCTCAGGGTGGACGTAAGCACCCGGATGCTAAAATGATTGCCGTGAATACCAAAAATATTTTATTTATTTGTGGCGGGGCTTTCGACGGCATCGAGAAAAGAATCGCTAGGCGGCTGAACACTCAGGCCGTCGGTTATTCGGCCAATGCCGGCGAAAACGAATTAGATAAAGCCAATTTATTGCAGTATGTTTCGCCTCAGGATTTAAAGTCCTTTGGTTTAATTCCAGAGTTAATTGGGCGTTTACCAGTGCTTACTTACTTAAAGCCGTTAGACAGAAACGCTTTGCGTCAAATTTTAACAGACCCTAAAAACGCCTTGATTAAACAATACAAGCAACTGTTTAAAATGGAAGGCACTAAATTGGAGTTTGATGAAGAAGTTCTAAATCTTATTGTAGATAAAGCCCTTGAGTTTAAACTGGGAGCTCGTGGCCTTCGCGGTATTTGCGAGGCCATTATGACTGACATTATGTACTCACTTCCAAGCGAGGAAAAACCAGTAAAGCAATTTACCATAGGTCTGGATTATGCCCTTGATAAATTAAAAAACGCAAGGCTTAATCAATTAAAGGTTGCCTAAATAATAGTTGGCAATTCATTTTCCATTTTTTTTGTATAAGTTCCAAACAAATCCTCTTCAATTAGGTTAAATTCGGTCTTTTCGTAAGACTTAAAAATCGTTTGATTTTTGATGTAATGAATTTGAGAACAGATGTTCATTAGCGGATTTATAATATGCGAGGAAATAAAAACCGTTTTGCCCCTTTCATTTAGAATCGAAATAATAATTTCCAGAATTTTATTGGTTTCCAAATCAAGGCCATTAAAGGGTTCGTCGAGTATGTATACATCCTTGTCCTGTTTAATTTGACTGAGCAACAATAATTTTTTCTTCATACCAGTAGAAAACTCTTCCATAAAACCGTTTAGTGGCAATTTAAAGAGTTTCGCCAGCTTTTCTTCGTTATAATTAAGATTGGTATTTGGAAAAACACTTAAAAATTCTTTAGCAGTTAACTTTTGGTAAAAAAATAAATCAGTATCCAGATAAGCAATTTCTTTTCTCAAAATGCGACGATTGTTTTTTAGAAAAGTGCAGGAATTATCTCTAATAAATCCAGCCAGTAGATTAAAAAAGGTGGTTTTTCCAGCGCCATTCAGGCCAACTACACCATGAGTTTTGCCAACTTCAAAAGCTGCATCAATATTTTGAAGTACGACATCATTTTTGTATTTAAAAACTGAAATTTTAGCTGTTATCATCAGAATAGTAAGAAAGATTTGTTAAAGCCTTTTTCTTATTGGAAAAATAAATATAAACACTTAGAGGCAACAAATATGGCATAAGAACAGAAGAAAACAGAATCAAAAAATCTAGATTAAAACCTAGTGAATCGTTGGGTTTGTAATGGGCATATTTAATAAAAACAGAGCAGCTAGCAAATAACAAAAAAGCCATTAAAAAGCATACATTAAACCAAAGGGCATCGGGATTAATAATGGAATTGATACATAAAACCGGAATATTTAGAATGAGAATAATTTTAATAAAAAAATTAATTTTCTGCATTAGGAACTCCTTTAAATCGTGGTGTCCCGGATTAAGCATTATCAATGGCTCAAAGGAAGTATAGAAATCTATAAAGATGGTATTGATAATAAATAGAACAACGAGCCCAAATAATTTTACCGGACTTAGGACGATTGCTAATAAAAGAAGAGGGAATAAAATGTGGAAATTTTTTCTAATTCCCGAAATCCACTCAAAATGTTGCGGGGGAATGTACTTGCCTATAAATAACAGCTTTAACGAATAAGACTTTAAATCAAAAAAGGCAATCGAACTAATTAAAAAATGAAACAATAACGAATAGAGAAAATAGCCATTAAGAAAACACCCAAGCGATAAGGGTAAAACAATCAAATTATAATTGAAGCAAATCTGAAGTCTGGGAGCAGTAAAATATCTGCTGACGAAATTTAGATCTTTTCTTCTTGCATGATAGGTATAAAAAAATAATGAAGCCGCTCCCAAGAGAGTTAAGCTGTATACTTGAGATACTTTGGAAACACTGTAAGAAAGGTAGAGCGAACTCGCTCCGATAATAATTACCCAGTAACTTAAATCGCGTCGTAGTTGTAAGACTCTCAGTTTTAATAACTGCATTACCAAAGAAAACAAATTATTAGCAATAAAAAATTTAATGATTGTTAAAAGCCTAATTTTGTTACATTTATTACTTAAATTAATGAGCCATGGACTTTACAAAATACAACTTTACAGTTACTGAGCGCTTTATGCGTTACGTAAAAATCGACACACAATCGGACCCACTTTCGTCAAGCTGCCCGAGCACCGAAAAGCAGAAAAACCTTTCGCGGATTTTGGTTCAGGAACTTCACGCAATGGGCATTAAAGATGCCGAAATAGATGAACATGGTTATGTATATGCCACTATTGAAAGCAACACTACTAAAAAAGTGCCGGTGCTTTGTTTTTGTTCGCATGTCGATACCGCACCGGATTGTAGCGGAAGCAACGTTAAGCCTATCATGCATAAAAATTATCAAGGGGCTGATATAGTTTTACCAGGTGATACCACGCAGGTGGTAAAAATTTCTGAACACCCCGACCTGAGAGAGATGATTGGTCATGATATTATTACAACGGACGGGACGACACTTTTAGGTTCGGATGATAAGTCAGGACTTGCAGAAATTATGGACGCAGCGTATTTTCTTATGAATCATCCAGAGCTAAAACATGGCAAAATAAGAATTTTGTTTACTCCGGATGAAGAAATTGGTAGGGGCGCAGATAAAGCAGATATTAAAAAATTAGGTGCGAATTATGGATATACATTGGATGGTGGTCGCGCAGGCACACTCGAAAATGAAACTTTCAGTGCGGATGGAGTAACCATTAAAATTAAAGGATTTTCAACGCATCCGGGTTATGCAAAAGATAAAATGCAACACGCTATTAAAATCGCTTCACAGATTATTAATAAAATACCGCAGGACAAAACACCGGAATCTACTGAGAGGAAACAGCCTTTCATCCATCCAACGTCTATTAATGGTGGTTTGGAGGAAGTAGAAATGAAATTTATTATCCGGGCATTTGACACACCTACCTTATTAAAACTCGAAGAAGAGCTTCGTCAAATTACAGTAGAAACATTGTCTGGCTATGATAAAAGTTCTTACGAATTTAACGTTGTGCAACAATACCGTAACATGCGCGAAGTACTCGAAAAAACGCCGCAAATTATTGATTACGCTTTGGAAGCAATTAAACGTACGGGTTTAACGCCAGAACTAGACAGCATTCGCGGAGGAACCGATGGTTCCCGCTTTTCGTTTATGGGATTACCTACTGCAAACTTGTATGCGGGTGAACACGGGATACACAGCAAACAGGAGTGGGTGAGCGTACAAGATATGCAAAAGGCTGTAGAAACAATTGTGCATTTATGTAGCATTTGGGAAGAAAGATCTTAAGAAGTTAGCTTAATTGTTATACGCATTGCATCTCTTGGCGAATCGAATCTTTCTCTTCCTGTGGCTTGGAAAACCTCATACTTTGAAAAAGCTGCATTTAGGATAAATAAACATATTTCAACCATAGATAGAAAAAAAGCAAATGCGGCTGTTTTAAATTTTCTGAAATTGATTGTTCTGTTTTTGTGTTTTTGATGGTGAGGTACGTGTCAGGTGCCGAACAAGTTGGATACACAGAGTTACACCTATGAGACTTAAAAGAGGACTGAAAGAAGTGTTGTTGAGGTGCTTACCCGCTTGTATTTTGAAGTTTCGATGGAAAACTTGCGACAAAATATACTGGAAACCGAGTTTAAATAACTTCCGCACCTAGAGCTTTCATCATTGCTCCTGCTTTCAGCAAGCATTCCTCGTATTCTTTTTCGGGCTCACTTAAATACGTGATGGCTCCACCAACCGATATAGAAATATGTTTTGTTTTTTGATTGTAAAAAATGCTTCGAATAATAACAGAAAGTGTAAAATCTCCATTCTCTTCAATTATGCCCATGGTGCCAGAATAATTTTTTCGTTCAAAATTTTCGTATTCATCAATTAACTGCATGGCTCGCAGTTTCGGGGCTCCAGTCATACTGGCCATAGGGAAAGTGGCTTCGACAATACTTTCAAAAGAGGTGTCGGGTTTTATGTTGCAACTTACTGTGCTCACCATTTGATGCACAGTTTCAAAAGTTTCGATATTGTATAATTTATTCACCCGCACACTACCTTTTGCAGCAAACTGCGATAGGTCGTTGCGTACCACATCAACAGCCATCACATTTTCCGTACGTTCCTTTAAACTTTTGTACAGTGTATTTTTCAACTTTTCATCTTCGGCTGGGTTTACTCCTCTTCGAATTGTGCCTTTGATAGGCTTGCTATAGATGAAATTATTTTCTTTTTTTAGAAACAGTTCAGGACTTCCGCAGATCGTAAATTCATCACCAAGTTTTAGCAAAGCACAGTATGGTGCTTTTGTTAGACTCGAAAGCCGAGTAAAAACAGAAAGCGGGTCAATAGTAACATCGTTTACAAAGAACTCGATACAGTAATTTACTTCATAAATATCTCCTTTTTGGATGTGTTCTTTCAGTTTTAGAATTTTCTTTATGTATTCTTCCTTCGATGTTCTTGCTACCAACTCAATTTTACTTTCAAGTTCCAAAACATAATGGTAATCTCTTATTTCGTATTGATTTTTTATCTTGAAGAAAACCGACTCTGTTTTCTTTATCTGAGAGTTTCGATAGGGTATTAATACGACCGATTTATTTTGATAGCCTCCTGATTCTCCTAATTCGTAGAGTGTCCCATTTAAATTAGAACCTTCGCTTGGAACAAAAAGGAAATTTCTAAACCGGTTAAACATAAATGTAAAAATAGAAAAATAATCAGTAATTTTGGTTATGCACATTGGTTTGTTTTTCGGCTCTTTTAATCCGGTTCACATAGGTCACATGGCCTTGGCTAATTACATGTTGAGCTTCACCGAAATGGAAGAGGTCTGGTTTGTAGTTAGCCCCCAAAATCCTTTTAAAACGAAAGACCAATTGTTGGATCAGAACCAACGTCTCTTTCTTGTAGATCTTGCTATTGATGGTGCACCTGGTCTTCGGAGTTCGAATATAGAATTTAAACTGTCTCAGCCATCATACACTATTCATACTTTGGTTCATTTGAAGGAAAAATATCCTCGACATGAATTTAGCTTGATTATGGGGCAGGATAATTTAAAGACTTTTTCCAAATGGAAGAATTATGAGGAAATCTTAAAGAACCATAAAATTTATGTTTACCCACGCCCCATGGCGACTCCGAGTGCTTTTGACTCGCATCCAAATATTAAACTAACTCAAGCGCCATTGATGGACATTTCTTCCACATTCATAAGGGATTCTATCAAGAAGAAAAAAGATATTCGGTTTTTTCTTCCTCTTAAAGTTTGGGAAGAAATTGATGCAGCTAGTTATTATAAAAACTGAGAAGGTCAGCCATTTTATAGTTTCTCAACAAAGGCAGTAATTAGTCTAAACACATCCACATAGTCTGTCAAGGGTAAGGTTTTTTCTACATCGTACACGTCGTGATAAGCGCTAATACCGCCCATGGTGTAGATGAAAAAGCAAGGTACACCTGCCTCCGAAAACCAATAGTGGTCGCTATTGGCAGCCTTACCTCTTTTCTTAATCTGCTTAACTAAGTTTTTTTCAGAATTTAGTCTATTAAGTAAATCAAACTGTTTCGTATGAATAGCACCGTTAACTACCATAATGCCGTCGTCCCCCGTTCCAAGTAGATCCAAATTAATAAGAAATTTTATTTTAAGGAGATCAAGCACTTCACTTTCTACAAAATATTTCGAACCCAAAAGACCAGCTTCTTCTCCTGCAAAGAAAATAAAAACGGTTTTATATTTGGGTTGATGGGCTGTATAGTAATCAATTAAATTTAAGACCATACTTACGCCACTGGCATTGTCGTTGGCTCCGGGAAAAAAGGTTTTATTGCCCATACCTCCCAAATGGTCGTAGTGAGCAGAAAATACAATAACAGAGTCCGATGTACCAGCAATGAAGCTTAAAATATTTTTACTTTCAAAATTCGAAACGACCTTAGACTTAACATTTAATTCAATTTTTTTTGGCGCCTCGTTAAACTTAGCAGTGTCTAATTCAATAACACAACTAGTGGAGGAACTATTTTCAACACTGTAAGTTAGTCTCTTTTTCAGATGCAGTTTCAGTTTTTGTTCCCCATTTAATTGAATAAAATTTGCACTGTCTTTTTGGGTTAAATAGTATTTTCCTTTGACGCTGCAACTATTCGGTTTCAAAATAAAATCAATGCCAGGTCTCAGTTTTTTTCCGTTGATACGAACGTTACATTTCCCCGGAAAAATATTTACAGAATGAAAAAAAGATTGTGTATAAGTTTCATGAACTAAAGGTTTTAGTTTTTTCTTTTTAATTTCCGAAATCAAATATTTCTCAGCGGTTTCTAAGCCCCCGTGAATGTATCCTCTTCCAAAGCACCTTTCAGAAGTCAAGTACTTAATCACTTTTCTGGCATAAGCTGTGTCTTGTGCGTTAACACTAAAGGTAAATAGGAAAAGGAGAGAAAGAAATCGCATCAATAGAAACGTTTTGCCACCAGTGTATACAATTGTCGTGCAACGTCATTATTGTCTTTCCATTGGTACAAAATCTTCAAACTGTTCAAATAAACCTCGCTATCGTTCCAGTTCTTTAAATTATTTAACTGCTCCATAGCAATGGCATATTCCGACGGATTTTGAGAAAACAATTCGTTAATAAAGCGAAACTTGTCATTAATTGCCACCTGAATGGGTTTTATCAATATTTCATGCGCACTCATCACAATATCCTGAGCAGGCTCTTTAAGGGTTGCCCTTATTTCTTCAACTGTAGCCGATTCTTCAACTTCAATTTTTTTTTCACTAACGGGTTTAATGGGCATGTCTTTTTCACTTACCTTGGAATGAAGGTTAAAACTGGGTGAAAGTTCGGTGTTTGACCTTAGGAATTTGTATACCGAGATGTTCTCCTGTAACTCACTTAGTTTTTTCTGAAGACCTTCACAGTCAATAACAGTAGGTTGAACGGTTTGGTCAATAAACGCTTCGAGCACCGGCGCTAACCCGTTAATTTGAACTTGAATCTTTTGCAAAGCCTTATCTACGGACATGTGTGTGAATTATATTTATAAATAACCCTAAAATAATTTGAATTTGAGACTTCTTAAAGTACTTTTAACTTTTGTTTTAAACTCCTTTTAAACAATGTTTCTGGAAAGCAATACGTCGAATACTAAGCGCGGCTGCATAGAGGTAATATGTGGCAGCATGTTCTCTGGTAAAACCGAAGAACTCATCCGACGTTTAAAACGATCTGAATTTGCAAAACAAAAAATCGAAATATATAAGCCTCTCATGGAAACCCGGTATGATGCGTTAAAAGTAGTCAGTCATCAAGGCCGGGAAATTACAAGTACACCAGTGCCTTCAAGTACCAATATCTTACTTTTGGCTATAGATGCGGATGTGGTTGGTATTGACGAGGCCCAGTTTTTTGATGGAGGACTGCCTGATGTTTGCGGTCAATTAGCTAACCGTGGTATACGAGTAATAGTGGCAGGATTGGATATGGATTACACGGGTAAACCTTTCGGGTCTATGCCTCAATTGATGGCTGTGGCGGAATACGTCACAAAAGTGCATGCAATTTGCATGAACTGCGGCAATTTGGCCTACGTGAGTCATCGCAAAACATCTAACGGAAGTTTAGTTATGCTGGGCGAAACTGAAAGTTACGAACCTTTGTGCAGAGATTGTTTCAATAATAACTTTAAAGATTAAAATGTATAATCTCAGGCAAGTAGCAGAAATTACAAACTCTAAATTTGTAGGAAAGAATAACCACACCTTCAGTTTTTTTTTAAACGATAGTCGCAATCTGCAATCAGCGGAGGACACGCTTTTCATAGCCTTAAAAACACCAAGAAATAATGGCCACATCTACGTTCATTCACTAATCGAAGCCGGCGTCAAGTCTTTTTTAATTCAGGAAGGGGAAATAGTTATGGAAGACTATGTAGATAAGGATGTGTCTTTTGTGGTTTCGCCAAACCCCTTAAAAACTTTACAATCACTAGCATCCTATCATCGCCAGCAATTTACTATTCCCGTTATTGGTATAACAGGTAGTAACGGCAAAACGGTAGTAAAAGAATGGTTATATCAATTACTAAAACAAAATTATAATATTTGCAGAAGTCCGAAAAGTTACAACTCGCAAATAGGAGTACCATTAAGTGTGTTGAATCTTAACGACTCGCATACGCTCGCTATATTTGAAGCAGGCATTTCTCAACCAAACGAAATGGAAACGCTGGTTTCTATCATAAGACCTACCATAGGGATTATCTCCTCGTTTGGTTCGGCGCACGATGAAGGTTTTGAAAGTAAAGAGCAAAAACTCTCGGAAAAATTAAAACTTATTGAAGGTTGTGATACGGTCATTGTCAACGGACTAAATAAAAGCAGAATAAATACGGCAGGTAAAAGTATTTTTGTTTCGGAAGAAAACGACGCGGATCTAAAAATTATTTATAACGAGGGCAAACTCAAATTAAGGAGTTCGATAAACACACAGGAGTTTCTCGTTTCCTTTTCCGATAAAGCATCTGTGTTAAATGTTAGCACTTGTATAGCCTTAATGCTGGAGCTAGGATTTAAGGTGGACGATATTGCCGCACGTATTTATAAACTGCAGCCTGTTGCCCTTCGCCTTGAAATTAAGACTGGAATAAACAATTCACTAATTATTAACGATTATTATAATTCAGATCTTGATTCCATCAGAATTGCATTAAGCTATTTGCAGCAGCAAAATAGGAGATCTAAAAAAATTGTGATTGTTTCAGATATTGAGCAATCTGGGATGCCAGCAGGTATGCTATATCGCCAGCTCTCCGAGCTTTTAAGTAAAAATAAAATTGATCAGGTGGTTGGTATTGGTAAAGAAATAAGCAATCACAAACCGCTATTTAAGACTAATTCACTTTTTTTTAGCGACACAAAATCATTTATCGGTCAGATGAGCCTCGTTTCTTATCAATTTAGTGATTCTAGTATCCTACTAAAGGGGGCGCGTAGTTTTGGTTTCGAAAACATTAGCCGCTTACTCCAATTGAAAAGCCACGACACGGTTTTCGAAGTGAATCTCAATAAATTGATTGATAACGTAAATTACTATCGGTCCATTTTAAAGCCAGGAGTTAAATTAATGTGCATGGTAAAAGCAATGGGATATGGGAGCGGAAGTGTAGAGATTGCCAAAACCTTGCAGCACATAGGAGCAGATTATCTTGCGGTGGCCTATGCCGATGAAGGGGTGGAGCTAAGACAGGCTCAGGTTCTTTTACCGATTATGGTAATGAATCCTGAAGAGGATGGCTTTGAAGATATTATTTCTCATCGCTTAGAGCCTGAGATATATAGTTTCAGATTGCTTAGGGCGTTTGTGAATTGCCTTGACAACATGGGAATAAGTGAGCCCTATCCAATTCATCTAAAAATTGATACGGGAATGCATCGTCTTGGTTTTGAAGAGTTCGATCTTCAAAAACTGGTATTAGAATTAAAACACGCCAAACAATTAAGGGTAAAGTCTGTTTTTTCTCATTTGGCCGGATCCGATAATGCGCAGCTCGACGGATTTACTAAGCAACAAATAAGAGTTTTTGAAAAAGCATTTGAACTAATTGAACGGGAACTCGGTTACACGGTCATTAAACATATCTGTAATTCAGCTGGAATTAGTCGTTTTACCAAAGCACATTATAATATGGTGCGCCTCGGAATCGGCATGTATGGCATTGGAGTCGATGAAAAAGAACAAATGAAATTGCAAAATGTTGGCAGTTTAAAAACAAAAATCAGCCAGATTAAACAAGTAGAAAGAGGGCAAAGTGTAAGCTATAATCGTAGCGGGAAAATAGAAAGCGCGACACGTACAGCAACTTTACCGATTGGATATGCGGATGGCGTTAACCGATTGCTTGGTAACGGTAATCATGGTGTTTATATTAAGGGTAATTTTTGCAAAACCATTGGAAATATTTGTATGGATATGTGTATGGTAGATGTCACTAACGTTAAATGTGAGGAAGGTGACGAAGCTGTTATTTTTGAAAACGTAGATCAGATAAACGCTTTTGCAAAAGCGCTAAACTCCATTCCCTACGAGGTGCTAACTAATGTTTCTGGTAGGGTAAAGCGGGTTTATCTTCAAGAATAAGTTGCTTTGGTTTTTACAAAAAATCCACACAAAATAACTGTGTGGATTTTTACAAATTCTATTTTAGAAATAACTACTTAAGCATTTTGATTTTCGTCAAAACTTATTTGCCATTGAATACCGTATTTATCTACAAACATTCCGAAGTAAGAGCCCCAGAATGTTTTTGCAATTGGCATGGTAATATGACCACCAGCTGATAGACCATTGAAAAGATGATCCGCAGATTTTTGACTTGCTGCGTTAACTGAGATAGAGAAATTATTGCCAACAAGAGTGCTTTGCCCAAAAGCCTCAGAACTATCGCTACCCATTAGAATACTTTCTTTACTAATGGGCAAGGAAATATGCATAATTTTGCTCTTTTCAGATTCAGGAAGTGGCGGTTGACCTTCCATGGTTGGCATTTCTCCAAAACGTGCCACCATATTAAACTTACCGCCAAACACAGATTGGTAAAAGTGGAAGGCTTCTTCGCAATTACCCGCAAAGGTTAAATATGGGCTGATACTCGTGTGCCTCGGCGCGGTAATGGGGGTTAATTTCTTGTTTATTTTTTTAGCCGCTTTTTTCTTAACAGGAGCTGTTTTTTTTGAAGTGTTTTTAGACGCCTTAGTCAGGTTTTTTTTAGCTGCTTTTTTCACAACTTTTTTTGCAATCTTTTTGGGCGCACTTGGTCGAGTTTTTCTTGCTTTTGACGCAGTTTTCTTTTTCGATTTTTTAGCCATGGTAAATTTTTTTTGCGAATACTAAGGTAAGGTTTTTATTGAATTTGAGAAATGAAAGCCCACTAAATTAAGCCCACAAAACACCGTAAACAACAGAAAAATTGATAAAAGATAGTCTAGTAAGTAACCGAAGTTAAAACAAAAAGCCCCTATAAATAGGAGTTTTTAAGCTGTTCGGTGACCCCACCAGATTAGCTATCGCTGATCCCAAGAGGGCATGTCAAAGGTCATAATACAAAATGCAATGCGCTCCCGCGCATTGTTTTTGTTTTTACACGTTCGCTTACAAAAGCGTAGCTTTTGACGCTTCCACGCAAAAACAAAAATGCCCTCGGTTTAACCGAGGGCACATTTTGCATTTACCCGTGATCCCGCTGGGATTCAACCTCTCTTTTAATCATTTACAATTTTATTCACCTACTTGATGAATTGACAAGGGTTACAGGCCATTTTTACGATTTAATGTTTTAACACTTTACTAGTGTTATACACTCGTTTATCCCCCCAGTTATCCCCCCAGCCTGAATAACTATTTCAGCACCAGATTTCTTTATGAAGTACCTTTGTATATAGGACATTTAAAAACAAAGGTATGAATATTAATCTCAAATTAAAAAGACCAAAAAGTAAAAAATCAGTCATTTTTACTGAGTTCTCAAAAAATGGCAGCTATTACAGATTTTACACAGGTAAAACAATTTCAACAAATAATTGGTCAAGCAAAGGGCTAGTGAAAGCAGGTGAAGATAATTATCAATTGATAAATCAATACCTGAATAAATGGGTTAACGAACTCAAACGAATATTTGAAGAAATGGAAGTCAAACAAGAAAGGCTAACAAAAGAGGCTATTCAAATCCAGTTGGATAAATATTTTAAGAAAGATGAGATAGCAATTGCTAAGGAAAATGAAGTGAATGACTTTATTAGTTTTATTGAATCTTACAACTATAAAAAAAGGGACAATAAAAGAAACCTTCAAAGATTAAACCACACTAAAAAACTGATTATTACAGCATTTAATCTTATAACAAAAAAGCATCTCGAAGAATGGGAAGCATTAACCATCAAAGAAAAATCACGATGTAATTTATCCGCAGACTACAAATTGCGCTTTGAAGACATCAATTTGAAATTTATTGAAAAATTCAGGGAGTATATGTTTAAAGCCAAGTTCACGGTTATCATTAAAGGAAATGAAATTACCCAAAACTATAAAATCAACTACATCGACAAACAAGTTAAAACTCTGAAGCAATTTATTAATTATGCAATTGAGGAAGGCTATGTACAACGTTTCACTTGGCGAGGAATAAAATCTGAAATGAAAGAAGTGGATAGTGTTTATACCGATTTTAACGAAATACAACAATTGTATGACGAACCACTTTCAAAGAAGACAGAAATTTTGGTTCGGGACAAGTATGTATTAAATTGTTTTTTAGGGATGAGATATAGCGATTTGAACAGATTGGAACCGCATTTGTTTTCAAAAAGGAAGATTGCAGGAAAAGACTTTTTGGTTTATACAGGAAGGGCTAAAAAAACAGACCACAAAATAGAATTTGCATTACATCCCATAGCCGAACAAATACTCCAAAAATATAATTACAATTTACCCAAGTTATCTGCCAAAGAATTTAATGATGTCCTAAAGATTGTAGCACATAAAGCAGGAATAAGAACCTTAGAGAGAATACGCGAGATTCGTGGAACGGAAACCATAATTCGTGATGTTCCCAAATACGAACTAATGAGTTCCCACGCTGGTAGAAGGAGCTTTTGTACTAACTTTTACAACGAGGGTATATCCATTGGAGCAATTATGAGTATTAGTGGGCATCAAACGGAAAACGAATTTCGCAAATACATAAAAAAAGCCTCTGTAAGATTAGAAGTAGTTGCCGAACAAATATCCAGTATTAAAGGAATAAACCATTTAAGGGTAGCCTGAAACACTTTGTTAGCGACTGTAAATTCGATAATAGCTTCCCATTTTATTTCTTAAATTTGTGTAAAGCGATAGCACAATGAAAGACCTATTTCAATTCAATTTCAACACAAAAGAACATAAGAAGAGCGCCATTTTAGATATCGCAGAAAGAGAAAATCTGCAAACATTTTCCGAAGCCACTAAGGGAACTATTCAAAACCTC
>CALMND010000470.1 GCA_937868565.1 uncultured Bacteroidota bacterium
AAAAATGCACTTAGCAATAAAACCCGTGTGGCGGTTATTCTTGGAGGTTATTCTTCGGAGCGGCATATTTCAGTTGAAAGTGGACGAAACGTGTTCGAAAAATTATCTTCTTCTGAAAAGTATGTTCCATTTCCTGTTTTTTTAACGGGGAATGCGGTCGAACATCAACTGTATCATGTGCCCATTAACTTGATGTTAAAAGATAATGCGGACGATATCAAAGAAAAAGTAGAAAATTTTAAAGTGCATTCTGTCATTAAACTTATTATGAAAGAGTGCGCTGAGATAACCCATAAATATGCCTCCGTTAATCATACGGCTTCGCCAAAAAAATTAGACTATGCTACTCTGAAAGAAAAAGCAGACGAAGTGTTTATTGCTCTGCATGGCCGTCCGGGTGAAGATGGTGCCATACAGGAAAAACTGGACACTATTGGTTTATCTTATAATGGTTCCAATAAAGAAAGTTCTTCCATCACCATTGACAAATACCGTACCAACGAAATTTTGAAATCTAATGGTTATCTCATTGCCGAACATTTACTCATCACAAAACAAGATTGGGAAACAAGTAAAAATAGTTTTACCAAAATTCTTCAAAACAAAATAAAATACCCCTTTATTGCCAAGCCGGTGGATGACGGTTGCAGCAGCGCGGTAAAAAAAATAAAAACCTTTGCCGAATTTGAAGCTTTTTGTAAGTTAATTTTTAGAACTAGTGAGGAACTGGATACCGCCGCAGCAAATACCCTTCATATAAAACCCAAAGAAGAATTTCCTCAAAAGCAAGTAATCCTGGTGGAAGAGTTAATTAGCAAAAGAGACGCTGCTCACTTTTTAGAAATTACTGGCGGCATGCTCACACGTTACAACAAAAATGGAGAATTGGAATACGAAGTATTTGAGGCTTCTGAAGCTTTGGCTGACGGAGAAGTATTAAGCCTGGAAGAAAAATTTTTAGCGGGGCAGGGACAAAACATTACGCCAGCGCGCTATGCAAAAAACGCCGGTGACAGGCAAAAGGTAAGTGAACAAGTAAAAGCTGCTCTCGGTGGTGCCGCTAAGGCGTTAGGAGTGAGCGGTTATTGCCGTATTGACGCTTTTGTGAGAGTTTATAACGATTGCCGAGCGGAAATAATTTTTATTGAAGTAAATTCTTTACCTGGCATGACGCCTGCAACTTGTATTTTTCATCAAGCGGCCATTAATAATTACAAGCCTTATGAATTCATTGATAAAATTTTAGATTTTGGCAAGAAGAGATTGATGCTGAGGGGAACTACGGCTTAAGATAATATTGCTTTCAATCCAGAAACTATTGGTCTTTTTTGACCTAAAATTTAGTCTTGCCTATTCTCAAGCCTCTTTAGCCGTTCCCTTTCTTCGCGCTCCCGGCGTTTTAGATCTCGGTATAAAAAATCTTTACGCATACGTTCACCCATAATCATCACGTCTTTTTTAAAAAATGGACAGCAGGCTTCTACCTGCACTTCGGTCTCTTCGCAATCCATTTTTATTTGAGCGGGTTTCCTGTGAATGGGACAAAGCATTTTTTTTACAACAAGTTGTATTTGCTGTTCGAGCTTTTTATTTGGGCGTTTTAGTTTTATAATGCTAAAGGTAGTGAGAAATAAGATATTGCGCCACGAATTAAAATAATGAACATCATTTGCGTAATTCGTGTCAGGATAAACTTCGGTTATACGAATTTGATTTTATAAATTATTTGAGCATTTTTGACTTGATTTATCCTTCCTCAGATATAAATGAAGAACTTTTTCGCAGATTTTTTTGAGAACAAAACAAAGATAGTCTTTACACTTGTTCTTATTCCTTTGTTACTGTATAAAAAAGCGCTTTTTTATGGTTTTTCCCCTATGGATGAACAGTGGCTCATAGAGGATAATTCTGCTATACTTGGCAGCTGGCAAAGCATAAAAAAGATTTTTAGCGAACCAACAGCATTTATTTTTTACCGCCCTTTTTTCATGTTCTCTCTTATTGTCGATTACCATCTTGGTAAACTAGATGCTTTCTTTTATCATTTTTCCAACTTAGTGTTTCATCTTCTTAACGTCGTCTTGATGTTTTATTTTCTCTTAGGCTTCAAGGTTAAAAACAAAACTGCCTTTAGCCTCTCACTGTTATTTGCGGTGCATCCAATTGCGCTTCATACTGTTGTGTGGATTCCTGGTAGAAATGATTCCATGCTGTGTATTTTTGTCCTATGTTCTTTTATCTTTTTGCTAAGAAACATTTCAACGCATAAAATTATTTATTTCTTATGGCACCTTCTCTTTTTTGCTTTTGCTTTGTTTACGAAAGAAAATGCGATTGCATTGCCTTTTATTTTCCTACTTTTTCTTTATTTCAACAAAAATGAAGGTAAAACGAAAATCGGCATTTATGTTTTTCTGTGGCTGTTCACAGCTTTTTCCTGGTTTATACTTCGTAAAAATATTACAAATTATATGCCTTTGATGCAGGAAGGTTTAATGTCCGGATTAAAAAATGTGGCTCACTCCTTTCTTGTTTTTATCGGCAAAACAATTTTTCCCCTTCAGCAATCTGTTTTTCCAACACTCAAAAATTCTTCAATCTTACCCGGTCTGGTTACTTTGGTTTTATACATCCTCGGTTGGGTGATGGGTAAACCCCAAAACAAAAAAATTGCTTTTATAGGCTTAACGCTCTTTTCTGTACTACTGATCATTCCTGTTTTTTATGGTGCCCTTAGAAGTCCAGGAGAGCAATACGAGCACAGGATATACACCTCCATGGCCGGCATTTTATTGTTCTTATCCCAACTTGAATTTAAAATTTCTTCCAAGCGGCTTAGGCTTGTGTTTATAATCCTGATTACTCTTTTGGGCACCAAAACTTATTTAAGAATGGGCGTTTACAAAAACAAATTGTCATTTTTAGAGGCCGGAATTAATGATAATCCTGATTACTATTACTTTCATTTGACCAAAGGTGAAATTTTATATAAAAACAAAGATAATACAGGAGCTCTCGCATCCTTTAACAGAGCTATCGCGTTAAATCCGGGCAGGCCACAGAGCTATAATAGCCGTGCAAACGTTTACTTTACACTGGAAAGATACAGGGAAGCTATAAACGATTATACGAAAGCTATCGAGCATAAAGAAACGAACGTAGTTGTTTTAATGCAACGTTGCATTGCTTATTACAACCTTGGAGATATTGAAAATGCTATGGCCGATTTAACCTCATTAAAAAAATGTTGTCAGAGTCAAATTCATCCTGACATGGAAAAAACGTTAACAGAAAAATGGGAGATAGAACAGTGGAACAGAAAAATAAAGTCTGATCCAAAAAATGCGAACCTTTATGTTGAAAGGGCAAGATTTTTTTTAGAAAAAAGAATGGGTAAAGAGGCTCTTGCTGATTTGGAAAAGGCTTGTCAACTGGAACCCAAGAATACTGTTTACAAAGGATATCTAAACGATTTATCAAGTACATTTCCCCATTGAGGTATCTTTTTTGAAATCCGCTTTACCGCTTATTACAGTTGTCGATTTGATGTAAACGAAAAAGCCTCCTTACGGAGGCTTTTATTTATTGCTTTTCGAAAAATTATAGTTTTGCTTTTATTTCAATCAAGTCATATCCTTCAATGATATCTCCAATCACAATGTCATTAAACCCTTCAATGTCTAATCCGCACTCATAGCCGGCCGCAACTTCTTTCACGTCGTCCTTAAAACGTTTTAAAGAGCCTAACGCTCCTGTGTGAATGACAATTCCATCACGTATCACGCGCACCTTGGTATTACGTGTAACTTTTCCATCCAAGACATAACATCCGGCAATTGTTCCCACTCTTGTAATTTTAAATACTTCACGAACTTCGATATTACACACAATTTTTTCTTCGAACTCCGGCGCCAGCATACCTTCCATGGCCGCTTTAATTTCGTTGATGGCATCGTAAATAATAGAATACAAACGGATATCAATTTCTTCTACCTCCGCTAATTTACGAGCGCTGGTACTCGGCCTAACTTGGAAACCAATAATAATTGCATTGGAGGCCGAAGCTAACAATACATCGCTTTCACTAATTGCTCCAACAGATTTATGAATAATGTTAACAGCAATTTTTTCAGTGGATAATTTTAATAAAGAATCGGATAGTGCTTCAATGGAACCATCCACGTCACCTTTCACAATAACATTTAATTCTTTAAAATCTCCTATAGCCAAACGCCTTCCTATTTCGTCTAATGTAATATGCTTGTGCGTGCGAATACCTTGCTCACGTTGCAATTGTAACCGTTTATTCGCAATCTCACGCGCTTCGCGCTCATCGTTCAACACATTAAATTTATCTCCTGCCTGAGGCGCGCCGCTTAAACCCAGTACTTTAACCGGATGTGAAGGGCCTGCATTATCTACTTTTTGACCACGTTCATTAAACATAGCGCGAACACGTCCGCTAAAGCTGCCGGCCAACATAATGTCGCCAACTTTCAAGGTGCCGCTTTGCACAAGAATTGTTGACACATAACCCCGGCCCTCTTCCATACTTGCTTCAATCACACTTCCGGTGGCATTGCGTTTTGGATTGGCTTTTAAATCCATCATGTCCGACTCAAGAAGTACTTTCTCGAGCAACAAATCAATGTTTTTGCCTTGCTTGGCTGATACTTCCTGGCATTGGTATTTTCCTCCCCACTCTTCAACTAAAATATTCATGGCAGAAAGTCCTTCACGAATTTGATCTGGGTTGGC
>CALMND010000471.1 GCA_937868565.1 uncultured Bacteroidota bacterium
ACAAAACCATTGCCTTTTATAGACAAAGCTATTTAGGTATTCCTATTTACAATTCTTTTTTAAAAACACTCTCCGACAAAAAAGAAATAGTTCATATACAAGCGCAAACAATTGAAACTAAAAATTTTGAAGCTTTTAAAAAAAATCAAAATTCTCATCTTGATTTTGCCTTTTTACTTAAAAACAAAAATAGTAGCTTTGATAAAATTGAAATTATTAATAGCGAAGATATTATCTATTTAGAAAAATCAAAACCTCTTCACTTAATTTTGGTTAATTTTTTCGACCGCACTGGTGTTCCTTATAAAGCTTTTTTTAAGCTTGATGGTACGCTAGTTGATTTAGCAAGAACGGGCTCGCACTTTGCCGACATCAATACATCGTTATACACAGAGGGACCAAAACTTGGAGGCTTAACTGATTTAACACTTAAATCTATGAGCGCCACGCCGTCGCTTTCCAATTCAGTTATAGCAGTAAATTCAGAGGCCGATAAAAAAATTACAACTTTAAGTCCCATTTTAAAATTTGATCCCAAAGACGAACGCTTTGATCAATTGCAGGTATTTTATTACTTGGATAAATCATTTCAGTGGATGAAAGATAACTTAAATGTGCGTATACCAACGAGCATCGAAGCCGTCGTCCATATGGGTTTTCCCGAAAAAACTAATTCTGCTTTTTACTACCAAAGTAAAATCCGTATTGGCAAAGGCGACGATGTTACGTATTCAAATATTCCCCAGGATGCATCGATTATTTATCATGAATCTTTTCATGCCTTAATCGACGGTGTCGCCCATTTATCATATGAAGGAGAAAATGGATCTTTAAACGAAGCCTTTGCAGATTTTTTCACCTGTCTGATGACGGACCGGCCCTATCTTGGAGAATCAAGTTATTTAAAAGGTCCCTTTAAACGAAATCTTAATCAGGGATTCAAATACTCCGAAAAAACTGGCGGGCTGTACCATGATTCGTTAATTGTGAGCAGCTTACTTTGGGAGCTTAAAGAAAAAATGGGCTCCGCTAAGGCTAAAACTTTAGCTATAGAAACTTTGATTCTACTTAATCCAGCTAGCGACTTAAAAATGTTTTCACAAAAACTAATCGAAGTTTCTAAAACGCTCAGCGCTGACGATCAAAATACTGTTTTACAAACTGTTAACAATAAAGGGTTTTGATATGAATCCATTAATTGGCCTGTGGTTTTATGTTTCTTTGATTTATCAAGGATTACCTATGGATAAACCTAATCCAGATTTAATTATATCTGTTAACTTTATTAACGATACGACAAATGAAATATTTTATTATCGTGAAAACGAACCCGGCTTTTGTAAGCGAACAGCTTCTTATATTGTTGGTGATGGAATTTTACGCCAAGAAGTTATCAGCGTTGACGAAAATAATGCCAGCTTCTGTTCGCAAGACACTGACATGCAGCTTGGCAACATTTCTAATACTCCCTTCGAAATTAAAGACGAACAACTCTTACTCACTTTGCCATTAGGTGAAGAAAATATTATTTTTGTTTGGAAAAAATAGATATTTACACGCTTCTAAAATAAGAAATCATTAAATATCCCGCACTTGTATTGTTGGGTCAGCATGCATAACCCTTGGGTAAAAAAATGCCGATGTTAGAAGTAATTTAAAAAATATTTTCATATTATTATAATCATTCAAGAAATAATTATGGAAGACAATTATACTACGCTACCTGTTTGACTTAAGACATTTAGTTTTTTTGACTCCAAAAAAAGATCTATTCAAGCGATACTAATGCCGTCATCACACAAAATACACCAAAGAATATAAGGGTGAAGGCGAGGACTGAATTGCGCCATCTTGTAGGTCTAAGGTCTTTATGGAGTACGCGATTGTTGACCCAAAGCAAGATTCCAGTGTAAACGAACATGCTAAAAGCATTAATGACGGCACCAAGGATAATCAGCTTGAGTGGTTGATCAAAACCTAACGAAAAAACAGAAATCCCGAATAGAATTTGTAGCCAGAGCACAATGTAATAAACCTTGGAAACGTTGAACGATCCTTGTCCAGATTTAAGCAGTAAAATATTTTCTGTAATAATTCGCGTGGTAGAATCCAACACCGTAAGCTGAGTCGCACAAAGCATTACGCCAGCAACAACTAAAAAAATAGTTCCGAGAATAGGAAGCGTTGCTTGTCCTATGGCGATAGCCTCAAAGACAATAAAATTAATCCCGACAGCGTTCTCACTTTTTCCAAATGTAGTGGTATAGGCGAGCAATGAAAGCGTGAGCATGGTAAACAGTCCCAATGCCCAGAAAATCAAAAGATGTTCCCAGTTTATTATCTTCCACCATTGGCGGAAGCGAATCATATTTTCAGGTGTTGTCGGAAAGGTATTCCCCGTAATTTTGAATGCATCACTCGATCCACTCCCTGTGATGAGGCTCGTAATTCTTTGTGCATACTTGCCCATGCCATAACCTTTATCCCTCACATAGCACGACTGAGTCAGGTTGAGATTTCCACCAGCACCAGCGTAAGCTAAAGCACCAAGGAATGTTCCAAAGACAATACCCGGCGGAAGGAATGTATAGGGGATGCCACCCGCATTTCCCAAACCGACGAGTCCCTTAGTCAAAGCAAAGACATCATCACTGGATGCCAAGTAATACGTAAGACCAACAATGAACGGAACGGAGATTCCGATTAAATACTTTTGCAATTGTTCAACAGTTTGATACAGGACTTTACCAATAGAGAGAATGAGACCTATCGAAATGAAGAGAATGATGCCTATGGTGTTTGGTTGAATAACAATGAGAGGTTTGACTACGGTAGAAAGCAACGAAGCACCGTAGAGTCCAATACCCGGCCATCCAAACCCAAAAAAAGTTGAAATGATAAACCAGACAGGCAGCCAGCGCAAAAGCCGCGCAAACCCTACAAAAATACTTTCACCGTTTACAAGGGCATAGCGAGCAACTTCCATATTAATAAAAAACTGCATCGTAATCCCAATTAACATTCCCCAAACAATGCCGAGCCCGTAGTTGCTAGCCATATAGGGCCACAGAACAACCTCGCCACTCCCAAGACCAAGTCCGAGCAAAATAAAACTCGGCCCCAAAAGTTTTTTGAGAGGTGGTGCTAATGGAAGTTCTTTGGAGCCTAGTGGGGAAAGGTTGAAAGACATTACTTACTTTCCCTAAATAACTTTGTTTGTCAGCTCAAATAGTTCTTTTTCTGCTTTTTGTAATTCTGTCATATCAACTCCTTATGAATAAACGTGAATTAATGATTCCTTGGATTTTATAATATCGTCGGTTTTGAATCCGGCCGAGGGTTGAGCTACTGACATGCCCTTAGTTATACATAGAACTTGATTTATCATTTCGCTGCCTGCCATCGTGCTACAACAACAACACAGCACTTAAGAATTCAATTTTTTCATTCATGCAAACCTCTTTTAATTTATATTAGATAATTTCAAGTCCGTTTCAAATAAATATCGTTATCTTTTATTTCCATCCAATTCTGTGGTGTTTCGGTTACTTTGAAATTAAACTTTTCATAAAGTGAATGGGCATCTTTAGTGGCCAGACAAATTCGTCGAAGATCTTTAAGGCTTGGATGTTCCATAATAAATTGCATAAGAAATATTGAAATACCTTGGCCTCGGGCTTTTTCATCAACGATGACATCGCAGATCCAGGCAAAAGTGGCGTTGTCCGTCACCACGCGAGCGAACGCGACCTGCCGGTCTCCGGCATAAACTCCGAAACACAGAGATCCTTCAATAGCGACTTGCAAAGTTTTTTTCGGAATTCCTTTACTCCAGTAGGCTTCTTTCAGAAGCGAATGAACATAATCGATTTGTAAAAGATTCTTTTCATCGCTGATTTTATATTTTTCTAAAAATATTTTTTCCAAAGTATTTCCTTACATTTTTGAAAGTTTAATTCAAAGAATAATCCGTGTATCCTTTAGCGTCGTTTGTATAATAGGTATTTTGATCAGGCTCGATTAAAGCCACACCATTTTTTATTTTTTCGACTAAATTTGGATTACTGACATAATGATGTCCAAAAGCAATCGCATTAATTAAGCCTTTTTCAATACTATCGGCCGCCTCTTCGGGACTGTATCCCATATTTCCGATAATTGTTCCCTTAAAAGATTCTCTGGCTTCGGTCATGACGTCGCCCGTTTGAATTCCAAAAAAATCAGATCTCATCATATGTAAATAAGCGATCTTAAGCTGATTTAATTCTGACACAACATAAGCGGTCAACTTTTGCGGGTTAGAATCTTTCATACTGTTATAACTATTCAGCGGCGATAACCGAACACCAACTTTGTCGGCCCCCCAGACGTGAATAACCGCTTTGGTCACTTCCAATAATAATCGACAACGATTTTCTATACTACCGCCATAAATATCCGTTCGTTTATTGGCAGAATCACGCATAAATTCATCAAGAAGATATCCATTGGCCCCGTGAACTTCGACTCCATCAAAACCGGCGGCCTGAGCATTTTTTGCAGCTGTCACAAAGCCCTCGATAATGCCAGGGATTTCCTTCAGTTCCAGCGCTCTTGGTGTGACATGCGGTACTTTACCTTTTGGTGTATAGATTTCACCTTCAATAGCAATCGCACTGGGTGCAACCGGTATATGATCATGATTTAAAAAGGGATGACAGGCGCGACCTCCGTGCCAAAGTTGCAATACAATTTTTCCACCTTTTTGATGAACAGCTTCAGTCACTTTTTTCCAACCATCGATTTGAGCTTGAGAATAAATACCAGGCTCTCTGCCGCCAAAAGCAGAGTTATGCTCCATGACCATAGTGGCCTCGGCGACAATAAGTCCGGCACTGGCTCTTTGAGCATAATATTCTGCCATCAT
>CALMND010000472.1 GCA_937868565.1 uncultured Bacteroidota bacterium
ACCACAGCTTAACCTTTCAGAACCACTTCGTTGATTGGTGCAAACAAAAATGTGAATATCGTAAATCATAGCCTAATTTTTTTGATAAAGTTATTAATTAAAAAACTACTCCAACCATGTTATCTCTTTCACGTCAAACTCCCACTTTTTACATTTATCGTCTTCCAATACTAACAAACCTGTATTACTTATGCCTTTAACCGAAAAAAAAACGGTGTTCCCTTTTACTTGAAACTTTAAACGTTTATTAAGGCCATGGAGTACCGCAGTATAAGCCGAATTAATAACTGGAAGTTTATTTGCTTTTAGGTCCAGATAGCGTTTTTCAAGAAAAGAACTAATGGTTTTCATAACTTCCTCAACTCGAAAAGTTTTGCTGGTAATTTGTTTTAAGGAGCAAGCTTTTTCCAAACCCTCAAAATACGTCTGGTTCACGTTAAAACCTACGCCGATCACACTCCAATTCAGTCTGTCATTATTCAAACTATTCTCAATCAGGATCCCGCAAAGTTTCTTCCCATTCACTAATATGTCATTGGGCCATTTAATTTTAATGTCAATTTGACTACTATCTAATAATTCGGCCGTTGTGTCATAACAAGCCAGAGCCGCAATTTGGTACAAATAATGCTGATTTTTTAAGTCCAAAAACGAAGGATTTAGAATATATGAAACCGTTACATTGTTGATGACCTCAGCATTCCAAGTACTTCCGCGTTGTCCTTTGCCTTTTGTTTGCTTGCCGGTATATACCAGAGTACCTTCCGGCAGCTTAACGTTCTTTAACAAGTTTATGGCATAAGAATTGGTGCTTTCTGTTTCATGCAAAAATATAGTGTTTTTACCGATAAATAATGTTTCCACTACGCCAAATAAGTCTAAATTTGTTGTTTAGTGTAAACCTACTGAAATTAATTAAAAGCTAGACAATAAAAATAAGTTTATGGCCAAAAAAACGGTGAAAAAGGCAGCAGAAAAAAAAACTACAAAAGCCATCGCAAAAAAAACGGTGAAAAAGAAAAAAGTCACAGTAAAAAAAGCTCCTGCCAAAAAAATTATTACGGATAAAGAAAGGGAACAAAGGGCCGCTAACTTTATAGCAAACTCTGAAAACAAGAAAAAGCCTGTTTCTAAGAGACCAAAAAAAACGTCAACCCCAAAACAAACCACCAGTCTTTTGGACGCTGTGGTAGAGGGTATGAAAGAAAAAAAAGCGAAAAATATTACTATATTAAACCTTCAGTCGATAGAAAACCGGGTTACAGATTATTTTGTAATTTGTGATGCAGACAGTAAAACGCACGTTAATTCAATTGCTGATAGCGTTGAAGTTGTAGTAAGTAATTTGACAAAGGAAAAAGCCTATCACTCTGAAGGACAACAAAACGGGGAATGGGTTTTGATAGATTATATTAACATTGTAGCTCATGTGTTTTTAAAAGAGACCCGTGAACATTATAATATTGAAGGGCTTTGGGGTGATGCTGAGATTTTTTCAGTAGAAGATTAATTTAATAACTCGATTCTTAAAAAAAACAATGAGCGAAAATCAAGAACAAGAACAGAATAAATCTAACAGTAATCAATCTTCATCTCCGGAAGAAGAAAGAAAAAAGCAGTTCGAGCGCATGAAAGAAAAATTCGGGCGACAAAACCCAATTGGGGGAAACAAAAATAATAGTGGAAACAATTTTTATTGGATTTATGGCGCCGTCATAGCTGTCCTTTTATTTGTTGTTTTTTATGGTAACGACTTCAATTCCAGATTAAAGGAAGTAAGTCAGCAGAAATTTTATCACGACATGCTGGTAAAAGGAGACGTGACAGAAGTTGTGATTGTAAATAAAACCATTGCACGCATTACGGTGAATCCTGACAGTGCTTCTACATTGGACCGATACAAAGATCCAAAAACGGGCCGCGCATGGTTTCCGGACAGAAATTTTAAGGGACCACAGTTTTATATAACTATCCCTTCCATAGATTACTTTTTAGCCAGCATGGAAAAAGTCCAAAACGAGGCAAACATACCAAGAGACAGGCAGGTATCAGCAAAAAGTGTTGAAGAAACCAATTGGATGAGCGATCAACTTCCATGGATGTTGCCAATTATTATTATGTTGGTTATTTGGGTGGTAATGATGCGTCGTATGGGTGGTGGAAGTGGTGGTCCCGGTCAGATTTTTAATATTGGCAAATCCAAAGCCACACTATTTGATAAGGACACACATGTAAACATTACATTTAATGATGTTGCAGGATTGGATGGAGCGAAAATGGAAGTAATGGAAATTGTTGATTTTTTAAAGAACCCAAAAAAATACACGGATCTTGGTGCAAAAATTCCAAAAGGTGCCATTCTGGTTGGACCTCCGGGTACAGGAAAAACCTTGCTTGCCAAAGCAGTGGCGGGTGAAGCAAAAGTTCCTTTCTTCTCATTAAGCGGATCAGATTTTGTTGAAATGTTTGTGGGCGTTGGAGCTTCTCGAGTTCGCGATTTGTTCCGCCAGGCCAAAGAAAAAGCCCCTTGCATTATTTTTATCGATGAAATTGATGCCATAGGAAGAGCGCGCGGCAAGAGTATTTCTGCTGGTTCCAA
>CALMND010000473.1 GCA_937868565.1 uncultured Bacteroidota bacterium
AGAAAATTATAAAGCATATATAAACACAAATAAAAAATGAAAAAAAAAATTCTACTTCTCGCAACAATCTCACTTACAGGCATTAACGCACAAGCTGGCAACGAGTCAAAACTCCCAACTGGCTTTAAAAAACAACCAACTAGCGGTATTAGTTTTACCGAAAATAAAGGGCAGGTATGCGACCAAAATTATAAGCCACGACCAGATGTACTATTTAGTGGTACAGACGGGCAAATAACCTTTCATTTAAAAAATGATGGAATTTCTTATCAGCTAAAAAGAGTAGATACTTGGAAAGAAATGGAACAGATGCCCCACATGAAAGATTTACCGGGCACTGCGCTAACCCAATTAAAAAAATCACAAAAGGTACCCAACCAAACTACCATTTACCGTTTGGATATAAACTGGGTAAACGCCAACACAAAAGCTGAAATTACAACAGGTAATTCTATAGAAGGTTACAATAATTATTATTTAGCCCAATGCCCTGACGGAGCTTTGAATGTAAAAAGCTACGAAAATGTAACCTATCAAAATATTTATACTGGCATTGATTTAAAATGGTACCAAAAAGATGGCCATTTAAAATACGATTACATTGTAGCCGCCGGTGCGGACTATAAACAAATACAATTAAATATTGAAGGTGCCGAAAAAATAAGTATCAACTCCAAAGGAGAGTTGGTTTTAAAAACTCCACTTGGCGAAATTATTGAACAAGCTCCTCTGGTAATGCAAGCTGGTAGAACTTTAAAATCAAAATGGCTAATAACTGGCGCTGAGCGAAGCCGAAGCGTTAGTTATGAAATTCAAAATCTTAACCCTAACCAAGGTTTTGTAATTGACCCTGCGGTTAGAGTTTGGGGGACGTATTATGGGGAAGAACAAGAAGATAATGGAATTTATTGCTCTGTTGATGCCAGTGGAAATGTTTATTTAGCGGGCATAACAGGTTCAAGTAACTCAATTGCTACAGTTGGCACTCACCAATCCACCTATCCTGGAGGATATCTTTATCCTTTTTTGGCCAAATTTAATTCTTCAGGAATTCGCCTTTGGGGTACCTACTATGGTAACTCCGGGTTGTCGGAATCTTGTAGCTCCAGTGCAACTGATGCTTTCGGTAATGTTTATTTAGCGGGATTTACTTCATCCACCGTCGGCATAGCATCAGGGGGGCATCAAAATACATATGGTGGTGGTTTTTCTGACTCTTATTTAATTAAGTTTAATAGCCAAGGTATGCGTCAATGGGGGACCTACTATGGAGGTGATGGTGATGATTTTGCGAGCACCTGCATCTGCGATGCTTCAGGCAATGTCTATTTGGCTGGAAATACAACATCCACAGTGGGTATTGCTTCGGGAGGGCATCAAAATACTATAGGTATTGGTGTTACGAATGCTTTTTTAATAAAATTCAATGGTGCTTGCATTCGCCAGTGGGGTACTTATTATGGTGGTGCCAATAATAATAATGCTATCTCTTGTGCTGTTGATCCTACAGGAAATGTTTTTATGGCAGGCAACGCTTATAATCCACTTTCAGGCATTGCTTCTGGGGGTCATCAAAATGCTTTTGGTGGAGGACAAGATGCGTACTTAGCAAAATTCAATAGCTCAGGGGTTCGTCAATGGGGAACTTATTATGGTGGTAACGATGTTGATGTTAGTACTTCTTGTAGTACAGATGGTTTTGGAAATGTGTATCTATCTGGGCAAACTAACTCTACTAATAATATTTCTTCAGTAGGACACCAAAATACTTTTGGCGGAGGGCAATTTGATGCTTTTTCAGTAAAATTTAATGCGGCAGGCGTTCGCCAATGGGGTACTTATTATGGTGCTTCAGGCATCGATGTTATTTTATCATGTTCTGCCGATGTAGCGGGAAATCTATACGCGGCAGGTATTACTAACTCTACTGACAGTATTGCGTCTGGTGGACACCAAAACACTTATGGCGGCGGAATTTGGGATGGTTTTTTGGTGAAATTTAATGGGGTCGGCATACGGCAGTGGGGAACTTATTACGGTGCTTCAGGTTTCGATGTTATCGTCTCTTGTTCTACAGATGCATTTGGTAATGTATACTCGGTAGGCACTACTACATCTATTGACAGTATTGCCATTGCTGGGCATCAAAACACAGGTGGCGATATAAATAATTTTGGTTTTGCTGATGCCTTTCTCGTAAAATTTAAAGATTGTTCAGCTATTCCGAACGTAAGGATTAGCAGTAATAAAAAAGCTGTTTGTTCAGGAAAAAAAGCAAAATTAACAGCCAACGGAGCAACCACTTATTTATGGAGCACAGGTAGCGCTTCTAATCCTATAACGGTAAACCCAACTGTTACCACAACTTACACAGTTACCGGTACTATAGCTAACGGCTGCAGCGCGCAAGCAGTAATTACCCAAAGCGTAAAAACCTGCCGTGGAAAAAATGATAACGATGATGAAGATGATTATGAAGATGATGAAAGGGCCATGAACCCTGGAAACATTGCGGGTATAGATAATTTATCATCTAACATTCAAAATTCATCATTTCAAATATACCCCAACCCCAACAGCGGCAACTTTACCTTCGAAACTCTAACGGAAATCGATGTTACAATCACCAACACTTTAGGGCAAATTGTATTACAAAAACATTTAGCTGAGGGCAAAAATAAAATTGATTTGAATGAACAAGCAAAAGGAATTTATTTTGTGAAAACGAAAAATAGTAATTTTAAGATTTTGAAAGAATAATATTGGAATAAATACATGAAACAATTTTATAAAACAGTACTTACCGCCATTGCATTCGTAATAGGCTTTAACCTGAACGCTGGCAATGAGCCAAAACTCCCAACTGGCTTGATGGCAAAAACAAACAGCGGCATTAGCTTTACCGAAAACAAAGGTCAGGTACACGATCAAAATTACAAGCCAAGGCCTGATGTGCTTTTTGGGGTGACAACAGGCAATATGGTGGTACACATTAAAAAAAAGGGTGTAAGCTACCAGCTTTACAGGAATGAAGAAACTAAAGGGACAAGAAGTAAGGGCCAAGAGTCAAGAAATCTCAGTGCCTTTGCGCCTCCGAGCCTTTGTGTTGAAAAGGAAGAAACAATACAAAGCATTTACCGGATAGACTTAACTTGGTTGAACCACAATAGCAATTTTAACATCAAAGAAGACGAAGCTCTAACTGGTTACGAAAATTATTATTTAGAAAATTGCGCAAATGGGGCATTACTCGTGAAAAGCTACAAAGGTATTACCTTGAAGAATCTTTACGAGGGCATCGACTTACACTACTACCAAAAAAACGGGGAGTTGAAACACGATTACATAGTTGCAGCTTACGCCGATTACAAACAAATACAAGTACTAGTTGAAGGTGCAGAAATAAGCCTAAACAAAGATGGCTTTTTATTGCTTACTACGCCTTTAGGTAAGGTACAAGAAGGTGCCCCTATAGTGTATCAAAACGGAAGGAAGTTGAAGGCACAGTGGAGGGTAACAAACAACGTTCTTCAATTTGATGTTGACGGATATGACCCTGCTTATGAATTAATTATTGACCCCGTAACAAGACTTTGGGGCACGTATTATGGCGGTGGAGGTTCAGGCGGTGCTGGTGATGACCGAGCTATGGGATGTGTGACCGATGTCAGTGGAAATGTATTTATGGCCGGTT
>CALMND010000474.1 GCA_937868565.1 uncultured Bacteroidota bacterium
AGTATTTCCTTTGCAATTTTATTAATTTCATCACATGCTCTAGGTGGAGGTATAATTGGTCAGCTTAGTTTGATGATCTTGAACATCGCTATCATTCAAACAGTAAATGAGATTTATACAGGCTCCGCAAGCGTTTATTTTATGCCAAAATACTCCATTAGGAGTATTTACAGGTCTGGTTTTTTTTGGAGTCTTCTCTGTATATTAGTTCTAAATAGTTTGTTTATTCTACTAAAAATAGGCGCGACTGAGCTTTCCACCCACGTCTTTGTTCTTTCTTTTATTATAACTTTAAATTCATTTCACAGTATTATTTTATTGTCTAAAGAAAAAATTAAAACCTATAACTTTCTCTTATTTTTTCAGCCTGCATTGCTTTTACTTGTTTTGGTTGTCAATATTTTTGTACTTAAGAATAGAACTTTTAGCGCATATCTGTTTTCTCTTTACGTCTCATTTGGAACCTCTCTTATTCTGTCAACTTGGGCGATCATTAAAATTATAAATTCCGACAAATGCCTGACGGTTGTGAATATAAAGTCGGTCTTTAGGAACGGATTCATAAATCAACTCGGCAATCTTGCGCACACATTAAGCAATAGATTTAATTATTATTTGATTGGAAATTCGGTTTTGTTAGGTGTTTATGCCAATGCGACTTCTCTTATTGAATCTATATTAATAATTAGTGGAAGTGTGTCGCCAATTGTACTTACTCATGTGGCTAACCAGCGGGATATTTCTAATCACAGTCGGGTGACTTTTTTGCTTTCAAAAATTTGCTTTTTACTAAGTCTGCTCTGCGTTTTAATTATTTTTCTTTTGCCAAATAACCTTTTTACCTATTTTTTGGGACCAGATTTTGAACAGGTTAAAAAAATCATGCTTTACCTTTCTCCAGGTATTTTGTGTATTAGCTTAGTGGCAGTCATTAGTCACTATTTTTCAGGCTTAGGACAACAAAATGTACAATTGTGGGCAAATGGATTAGGTTTACTGGTAACGATATGTACCAGTCATTTTTTCATTTCGCATTACCAACTAATTGGAGCATGTTACACTGCAACACTTTCTTACTTAGTTTCAGCAACCGTGTTTTTATCTGTATTTATGTGGAAGAACAATCTACGCTTTTGGAATCTTTTTGAACTTAAAAACGATTTTGAATGGTTGAAAAAAGAAACAAAGTAAAATGAGATCTTTTATAGCTTCAGTATTCAGGATTATTTTTAAAATATCTTTCCTTAAAAAAGATTATTTCGGACTTTATAAGAGGGTATTTCTTCCGTTTAATTTATTTAAAGGTGTTACAAAAGATATAAGCTACCGAAACGGAATCTTGCTGAAGCTTGATCTGGAAGACTGGATTCCTCAGAATATTTATTTCCTAAACGCATATGAAGAAAAGGAGATAAATTTTATTGAAGATTTTTTGAAAGAGGGTGATTGTTTTATAGATGTAGGTGCCAACATCGGTTTGTTTAGTTTGGTTGCGTCTAAAAGAGTGGGGTCGTCCGGAAAGGTTATCGCATTCGAACCCTTTAAAAGAAATTACAGAATCTTATGTAATCATATTCTAATGAATCAAGCTTCAAACGTGCAGTCGGAGAATATAGCTATTTCTAATGTAAGTGGTAAAATGCGACTTCATTTAAACGAAAAGGAAAAGAACTTTGGTATGGTAAGTGGCGTTTCAAATGAACACACCTACACTGAAGAGGCTATGACTATATGCTTGGATGCTTACATGGAAACTAAAATAAAGAGCCGGGTGCATTTAATTAAAATAGACATCGAAGGATTAGAATATCAGGCAATTTTGGGAATGTTGGAGACTATCGAAAGACACAAACCAACCCTTTTAATCGAAATTAATCCAATAGAAAAACAACCACAAAATGAGAAAATAGAAACACTTTTATTTAAAATGGGCTATAGAAAATGGTTTTTGGATAGATGGAGTAAAGTAACAGATAAAAAAGAAGATGGTGATTGTTCTAACAACTATATTTTTATGATGGATAATCAAGATCCTACAGTTTTGTAGTTGAACGGCCCTCGATTTATTCACCGACTTGGGCTAATAAATTCTCCTTTAATAATAACTAACGTTGCTCCAACTAGTTTATTTTTGGATTAATGAAAAGGATATTTCTCCTCCTGTTCTTGGTCTTTGTTTTTTTGAACCTTTCCTCTCAGCTTGGGATAATTGACTATTATCGAGTGGCGGAAGAAAACTACAAAGAAAAAAAGTATAGCTCTGCACTTGAAATATATGATACCTTGTTTAAACTGGGTGCAAATAGTGCGGAAATTTATTTTAAAAGAGGTCAAATAAAGTTTGCCTTAAAAAAAGATGCAGAAGCTATTAGTGATTACTATACGGCTATACAACTCGATTCTTTACAACCAGAGGTTTTTTACCACAGGGCCTTGAGTTATTTCTTCACGAAAAAATACGACAGCGCTCTGGTCGACTTAAATTGCGCCATCCGATTAAAAACCGATTTTCCCAATGCATTCGTTTACAGAGCAGCCAGCGGGATATTAACCGCAAG
>CALMND010000475.1 GCA_937868565.1 uncultured Bacteroidota bacterium
AAAGAAGGGTATATGAACTTTCCCTTTAAATTGTATATAATTGCGTTTTTAGGTACCTCTATTTTTTCACCTACATTAAGTACTTTTCCGTCCTGAATAATAATGGTAGCGTTTTTTAAAAGTGTTTGATAATCGGAGTAAATATTGGCGTTAATAAAGGCGTAACAGCTGTGAATTTTATGCGGAGCCCCGTTTGTTGGGAAAGTTATTTGAGCCAACAGTTTTGTTAGGAAAATATTTAAAACCAAAAAAAGTAGGACCCTATTTCTCATAAAGCACCAAATTTAATCAGTTTTAATGTACTTGCTAAACTTATTTGGTATATATTACTAATTTTACCCTAAAAATTAGAATTATGTATAAAGGTATGCTTCACACCCACTATTTAGTGGTAACTCTTTTCTTACTGATTTACGTTATAAAAACGATTTTGTTGTTAAGCGACAAAAATGATTTGCTTGCCAAATTCACCAAAAAAACCAGAATTGCTGAGATGATAATCAGTTCTCTATTTTTACTTACGGGTATTTATTTAATGACACAATTGCCGTTTCAAAGCAAGTTTGATTATTTATTTTGGGTGAAAATCGTTTTAGTTTTTGCCTCCATTCCCATTGCTATTATTGGTTTCAAGAAGTCCAATAAAGTAATGGCGGCTTTGAGTTTATTGCTAATTACAGTGAGTTTCGGTCTTGCCGAAGTTTACTCGAAAAGAAAAAATATTCCAAAAGACAGTGCTGGAACGGTTGCTTCCAGCGACGGAAAAGCATTATACGAAATGAAATGTTTGATGTGTCACGGTGCTGATGGAAAATTAGGTTTGGCAGGCGCTAAAGATATTTCAGCTACGACTTTAGATGCGGCAACTATTAAGCAAATAATATTAAATGGTAAAAATACAATGCAACCCGTTGCAGCGACTGATGAGGAAGCCGCTTCTATTGCTGATTACGTTACCAATACCATAAGAACTGGCCCTGCCAATAACATTACCGTTGCCGGCGTTCAACCTGATTCTATTGGTAAATAATTTTACATGAAACCAGAACCAAAATCCACTGCGGCTCCATCGCATTGTTGCGTTTTAGTGGGTGTTATCAATAAGTTGCAGGACGATGGTCTCTCTAAAGAATATTTGGAAGAACTGGCTTTCTTAGCGGAAACCTATGGTCTTAAAACCATTAAAATTTTTACTCAAAAACTTGAAAAGCCAGATAAAGCTACTTTTATTGGTAAAGGCAAACTTGGAGATATCAAAGAATTTGTAAAGGAAAATAAAATTGATGTTGTTATTTTTGATGATGAGCTATCTCCTTCTCAACAA
>CALMND010000476.1 GCA_937868565.1 uncultured Bacteroidota bacterium
CATTCTTTAAATCGCGTTTTGACAATCGCTCAAAAAGTTCGTCTGAGAATAATAAATCTACATTTGTACATAACACAAACTCCCCTTTTGCTCTTCGGATACCCACATTTTTTCCTATCATTTGAAAAAGTGGTATTTGTTGGGAGAAAGCCAACTTACTATGCAAGTCATTCGGAACAATTATGTAACGAATGGTTAAATAATCGTCTTGTGCTACCTGAGGTAAAATATCTTTCAGCAATTTTTCACTTGTAATTGGATTCCATTCCACCATTACTAATTCACAGGGCAATTTAAATTTATTGCACTGGTATATAAGTCCTTTCACAAAAATTCGCATTCGTTTGTGCATATCGCCTCCATGGTTATCATTACGCGAAACAGTGACAATCGACAAATAGGGTGGTTTATTGCTATCGGGCATAAAAATTTATTTGGTGGTCAGCCTTAGCTCTCCCACCTGCTCATTGATCCAATGATACGTTTGAGTAATTCCCTCCAGCAAACTTATGCGTGGCTGCCAATTTATATTTTCCGCGGCTAATTTGTTGTGTGAGGTTCTGCCATTAACGCCAACCGGACCATCAATATTCTTTATTACAAGTTGTTTACCAGATATACCAATAATCATGGTGGCAAAATCGTTTAATGAAATTTTTTCTTCGGATCCAATGTTTACTGGCTCCATAAAATCCGAAGCCATTAGTTTCTGAATGCCATCCAAACAGTCATCAATGTAGAGGAAAGAGCGCGTTTGTTGCCCACTTCCCCATATCTCGATAGTTTCTTCATTTTTAGCCTCGGCCACTTTACGACAGAGTGCAGCCGGGGCCTTTTCTTTTCCATTATCAAAAGTACCATAAGGTCCGTAAACATTGTGAAAACGAGCGATACGAACATTCAAGCCGTGATTTCGTTTAGCTGAAAGATAAAGTCTTTCGCTAAAAAGTTTTTCCCAACCGTATTCACTGTCAGGGTCCGCCGGATAAGCTGAATCCTCTGAACATTTTGGGTTGTAAGGATCAATTTGATTGTACCGCGGGTAAATACAGGCAGAAGAAGAATAAAATATTTTTTTTATTCGAAGTTCCACCGCCAGGTTTATGACATTCAGATTAATGAGCGCTGAATTGTGCATCACATTAAAATCATTTTCTCCTGAAAATAAGTAACCCGCACCGCCCATATCAGCTGCTAATTGGTAGACTTCATCGAACTTGTTTGACAAATGGATTTTACAAAATTCATAATCTCTCAAATCACCTTTGATGAATTCATCACAGGCACTGGAATTAAATTCAGGATATTTTAAATCAATACCAGCCACATAATATCCCTTTTCTTTCAAGCGTCTAGAAAGATGATTCCCAATAAATCCACCAGCTCCTAATATTAATGCCCTCAACATAGTTTGGTTATTTTAATCATTTTCAAAAATAAGAAAATTAATGGCTCATGTATTTATCGTCACCACTGATTCTAATATGCGCTCCAAGGTTTTTATGTTATCCTTCAAATTATAACTGGCAAGTATATGTTGTCGAGCCTTGTTGCCCATGGTAGATGCAAGTTCCGGCCTTTGCGCAAGAAACAACATTTTTTCCGCCATCGAATCCAAATTATTCTCCTCAACCAGAAATCCAGTTTCACCTTCTATGATGACATCTGGAATTCCCCCGTGTCTCGTAGAAACTACAGGCAAGCCGCTGGCTCCGGCCTCAAGAATGGTAAGAGGTGTTCCTTCAGAGTCGTTTTCTAAAGTGGTAACTGAATGTTGAACAAAAGCAAAAGATTCACGAAATATTTCAGCAACCTGAACCGGATTCAATTGCCCCTTAAACTCAACAAAATTAACTATACCTAAATCTTTGACAAGATTCTTGCAATTTTCAAGCAATTCTCCATCTCCAATCATCGTTAGTTTTGCCTTGGGAATTTCCCCTAAAAATTTTGCAAAGGCTTTAATAGTAGAAGTGGGCGACTTTTTTGAAACAAATCTTCCACACGCCACAAACGTAATTTCATCTTCGGCTCGATTACCGGGCTTAAATAAATAAATGTCAACACCGTACGGTAAATAATGAAGTTTGGAAGACTGACAACCAAGAGTTATCAATTGCCGTTGCATATGTTTGGAAACAGCAATTACCGCGGATGCGGCTTGGAACAATTCTTTGTAATTTTTTCCGTAAGAATTCAAAATATCTTCACGGTAAGCGTCGTAACCATGAAAATGAACGATCAGCGGGATATTAAGATGTTTGGCAACAGGCATTAATTCAACACCTGAGGGGCCATACTCACATAAAATGACATCCACTTTGTTTTTAGCTAAATAACGTTCAATGGTTCGGATTAAATTATTTTTTTCGTTTTCTGAATTTTTTTTTCGAAAGTTGAACCATTTGTCGCGCTCATAATTTTGAAACGCTTGCCCGGTTAAGCCCCTGTCAAAACTATATCTGGCAGGCAAATAACCATCGTATAAAAAATGAATGTTTCCAGGAAGTAACTTTACATAATTATGAATGAAGGTCTCGGAATACTTGTCTTTATTGGTAGAAACAATGGCGATATTTAAAAGGCCTCTTTTCACCAGTTTAGTTTATTTCTTAACATTGATTTTATTCCATTATTAAAAACTAAGAGATGCAATGTTGCAATCGGCAAAAATGATAAGGAATGTATACACAGTTCCGCCAATATAAAAATCGGAAACCATTGGATGTAAAAATCGTCCAGAAACAAATAAGCCATAGCTCTGTAGTCCATATCTGCCAATTGTTTGCGCCTACTAATAAGTGCAACGAAAAAATAAATAAAGGTAAGTATTAAAACCAAAGACTGTTCCCAAAAAAAACCCATGAAAACAAGAAATACCAATAAAATAAGTACTTCCAAAGGCAAAACTATTTTTTTTACGAGTTTCAAAGCCCGGCTTAATCCAATTGACCCAACAAAAGTCCGTGTTCCAGATTTCTGATCAGATTCCAAATCCTTGATTTGATGAAATAAAATATTTCTTTCCCCTTGAATAAATTGCCATGAAAAAACAATAATAATAAAATCTGAAAAATTTTCAAAAATTCTTCCTGTGAATAAATGAAAAGTATAGGCCGCTAAAACTGCCGGCAATACATGAGCATAAAGAGAATCGGTGTAAACTCCCAAAAGTCCCCGTTCTTTAAAACGAAATGGCGGAAGAGCATAAACAAAAAACAAAACAATTTCAAGTCCGAGTATAATAGCACTTAAAGAACTAAAGGGTAAATACAACCAAGGCAAAAATATAAAGGCAAAAAAAAGTAGAAACAAAAAAAGAATAATTGCCGGTTGCATTCCTATCAGCACATTGTCCCTTCCAATTAAAGCATCCTTTTTTCGATCGCCCAAGTCGTTACTTAAATAACCCAATCCAGCCACGCCTACTATTACACTAATTGATGCAAGGATGGCATAAAAAGAACTAGGCTGCCTATACTTGCTTAATAATAACAGAAGATATGGAAAAGTAATGAGCAGTGGTGCCTTAAAATTCCACGGATTACTTATTCTAAGTTTTCTAGAAAAAAAAACGGCGAAGTCACGAACACTATCTAATACTTTAGTTTGCACCAAACTATTTTTTACTATCTAATAATTTGTTCAAAAAATAGGCATACTTTTTATGGCCTGTATTGTTGAAGTGATTGGCCACTCCCGTTCCGTCATAATCTTCTTGAGTAAAATTCTCAGGAATATGGTACGGAATTTCGCGGAAAAAATTTCTGTACTTATTATTCAGGGTCTTTCCTTCTATGCCCTCTGTTGGCATAGGAATGATTGTAAACAAACATGGCACAGAAACCGAATCACAGCAGGCTTGAATGTTTTTTACGTGATTATAAGTTATCATATCTACATCTACGGTCATGCCAGGGTTCATTTTATTCCACTCCTGCAGCTTTACTTTATGTTCCACAAATATGTAAAGCTTCGAAATAATAACACTATAGCTAAGTGCCTTTTGAAACATATTGCGGTTTTTACCCCTAAGGGTATAATGTTCCATATAAAACTCATAGGCTTCGTCAGCAGTTTTAAAAGAGTAATTCAACTTTTTTGACAGGTGATTTGTCGCAACAGCGTATATCCATTTATTTTTCTTAAATGGAAAGGTAAGTGGTGTGCCCGGACTTGGCTTTCTATCGTAGGTTAAAAAATCATTACCTGAATAAATCGAAACCATAACAATATCCGGCATTAGTTCCCTTAAATATTTTCTAACTATGAGTTCATACTGTACAGGGTCTGTACCTGAAATTCCAAAATTCATTACTTCATAACGCGGTCCGCGTGCCAGAATATCCGGAAAAGAGTTTTTCATGACATCAGCGCAACAGCCCTCAACATAAGAATCGCCAATTAACATCACCACTTTTCTCCCGGTATTTTTCCGAATCGAATCCATTGAGGATTTTGTGTAGTCAAATTTTCCCCGAAAACCTTGTTGATTAATAATCGTTCCGACCATGAGAGTCTGTGCCTTCGGATACAGATGATTTATGCCCATTTCATCACTTACAAAACGTTGCATGTACTGCGGATTGTCCTCAATCCCAAAGTCATCAATTAAAGTTCCTGCTTTCATGCCAAAAAGCCGTAAGACAATTTCTGCAATTAAAAATAAAGCGATGAAAATAAGAAATTGAATTTTTATTCTCTTTTTCGTTTCCGGTTTCATAATTGAAATAAATCTTTTAATTCAGGAAATACTTCCTGTGTATTTTCGTTTCTAATTTTATCTATCGCTGAGCTGTTATTCAAAAAAGTTTCGATTTTATCTTCAGTTTCATTCGCCGACAAAGCCTTCAACACGTTCTTAAATTGTTCAAACATATGAGTCCTCTTAAGGTCGTTTACTGATGACATAGAGTGAATCCAGGTTAAGTGCGATTTGTATTTTTCGATAGCATTTGCTCTGAAGTAATCCGGAAGAATAGAAATACTTAATTCCTTTGGCTTAACCAATAAAGT
>CALMND010000477.1 GCA_937868565.1 uncultured Bacteroidota bacterium
ACTATTTAAATGAAAACTGTAATTACCAGTAACGATAAGTCATTTCTAAATTTTGAAGAATTACGACGGTTTGGTGGTCTATTTAAGTATTTGTCCCTACGAGACGTTTCCGTGAGGTATAAGCAGACTTGGGTGGGCTTTGGATGGTCTATCATCAGGCCACTTATTAATATCATCATTTTTGGTTTTCTATCTTATTTGGTTGACCGCTCACAAAGTTTTTCGGATAAATTTTTTTTAGTTTCAGCCGGTATCGTCTTTTGGCAATTACTTTCTACTACAGTATCTGAAGTGAGCAATTCCTTATCTGCAAATGCCGGAATACTTACTAAAGTGTATTTTCCCAAACTCATCTTACCCTTTTCCAGCATTTTAGTTTGTATGATCGATTTTTTTATTTCTTTTTTTCTTTTTCTCATTTTGTTTATAGTATTTAAAGGAGCCCCTTCCTGGCAAATTGTTTTTTTGCCTTTAGTTATTTGTTACGGACTTATTTTCAGTTTCTCTTTGGGTTTATTATTTGCTACCGCTTCCGTAAAGTATCGGGATGTGAAGTTTATTTTGCCCTTTATTATTCAAATATTATTTTACGCATCTCCTGTTTTTTTAACCACCACTTTTGTTCTAGAGCTTAATATTCCCGAAATTTTCAAGATTATTTATCAATTGAACCCGCTTGTTTTTATTTTAAATGCTTTTAAATACTGTTTATATGGCAGTTTCGATCATTTTGAACCCACTTATGTACTTATCGGATTTTTAATAACATTTTGCCTGCTAACAGGCTCTATAAAGTATTTTTTAAACTTTGAAAAATCATTTGCGGATTATATTTAACAGATGAGTGATAGCGCCATAAAGGTTGAGGGTTTAGGTAAGAAGTATAATATTCTGCATAAACAGAAAGAAGAAAACGATTCACTTATAGCAGCTTTGGCCGGAGGTATTAAAAATACTCTAAGTGGAATTTCAAGGGAAAGCAAAGAAGATTTTTGGGCAATAAAAGATATAAACTTTGAAGTCAGGCAGGGTGAAAGACTAGGCATTATTGGAAGAAACGGCGCGGGAAAGTCTACACTTCTTAAAATTCTTAGCAGAGTTGTAAAGCCAACAGCCGGGAGAATAGAATACAGTGGCCGCATGGCGAGCCTTTTGGAGGTGGGTACTGGATTTCATGGCGATTTAAGCGGCCGGGAAAATATTTATTTGAATGGTTCTATTCTTGGGATGGGAAAACGCGAAATCGATTCTAAATTTGATGAAATTGTTGCCTTCTCGGAAGTGGAACAGTTTATAGATACTCCTGTGAAACGATATAGTAGTGGTATGTACATGAGACTCGCATTTGCTGTAGCCGCCCATCTTCAAACTGATATTTTAATTGTGGATGAAGTTTTGGCTGTAGGAGATGCCGCTTTTCAAAAAAAATGCCTCGGGAAAATGAATGATATTAGCAACTCCGAAGGCAAAACGATTCTATTTGTTAGCCATAGTATGCAAGCCGTTCAAAAAATATGCACAACAGGTATTTTTTTACAAAAAGGAAAATTAATCGAACAGAACAGCATAGATAAAATTGTAAACAAATATTTGGAGTCTGGTGAAAGTGGTCAAGCCATTTATGAAATTCCTGAGCCAAAAGAATTGTCCTATGGATTTGCCTATAAAGTATTTATCGAGGATATACAAGGCAGTATTTTACACGAAGTACCGGTTGGTTCGGAATGGCGGGTAAGAATTTTATTTAAAATAGTAAAGCCAGTGGAGCATTTCATTATTGGTTTGGGTATTGTTTCTTCTTTCGATCAGCCAATTCGTACCTCATGGAGTGAACCTGAAGATTTAGGCACAGGTGATTACCAAATGGTATTCGACCATTCAGATATTAAATTTACTTCCGGTGTTTATAAATTAGTTATTGGATTATCAAGCCACGTGAGAACTTTCCAATATTTGGACAATACGGTGAGTGTATTCATTTCAGATGCTGGAGAGGCTGCCGCTAATGCAAGAATTATCAATACAAATAGCGGGTTAATTTTAAATCCAATGCAAGTGCATCTTACAAAACTAAGTTAATATGTTTTTTACAAAGAATAAAGAGAAACAAAAGCATGAAAAGATCTCTTATGCACAATGTGGCGAAGACTTGATTATTGATTTTGTATTTAGTTTACTCAGAATTGATAAACCAACTTATCTTGACATTGGTGCACATCATCCCTATTACCTTAGTAACACAGCGTATTTTTATAAAAAAGCATGTAAAGGGGTTAGTGTTGAGCCTGATCCCGAACTGTTTAAAGTT
>CALMND010000478.1 GCA_937868565.1 uncultured Bacteroidota bacterium
CAGGAGTAAATTTACAGTGGACTTATGACAGGGGTAATCAACTAACGAGAACTTTTTCCGAAACGAATATCAGACCAAACATTGTTTTTGTGAGAGGTAACTATTCGTTAACGACAACAACTTTAACTGTGAAAGATTCTCTTGCCAGAAATCCTAACGTAGTGCAACAATACTCTATCACTTCAAATGCCGGCATTTTGCCTATGACAGACGATGTGGTAAATTTAATTTCTACAAGTAATTTATTTCAGTCTACCCCGGTAAATATATATAACGGGGATACCGGCGTCTTAACCGGAACTCTTGCGGTTTCAAGTCAGAGTACCATTACCCTTAGCAACTTAAGTTATTTTAAAAGATATCCATTCTTCAATGAAATGACTTCATTCGTTACACCTTATGGTAAAGGGCTTGATTTAGGAGCGTTAGGAAAAACCTGGTATTTTGACGTCTCTGATTTCGCTCCCATCTTAAAAGGAAAGAAAAGATTTTTAATGACATTGGGTGGAGAGAATCAAGAACAAATGGACTTGGACTTTTGGTTCATTGTTGGAACGCCTCCCAGAAATGTTCTAGAGTTCAACCAATTGTGGCAAGGGGCTGCAAGAGCCGGAGGGGCTGGTATTGCGAGTGTGAACAATAACTCCCGTTTTCCGGTGTTGAGTGTTCCAATCTTAAGTAATGGTCAATACTTTAAACTAAGGTCTACTATTACCGGTCACGGAGCACAGGGTGAGTTTCATCAAAACGGCGGAATCATTAACCATTTCTTTAACGTTAACGGCGGACCCAACGAATTTACATGGCCAATAACCGAAGAGTGCGGCTTTAATCCGGTCTTTCCACAAGGAGGAACTTGGCTTTATGACAGACAAGGGTGGTGCCCGGGACAGAGTTCGCTGTTAAAAGAGTATAATTTAACGCCGCACATAACTCCGGGTACGACGGTTACACTCGACTATGGTTGCTCTAATCCTCCAAATCCATCTGGCGACTATAGATTCCTTGTTGCAAATCAACTTATAACATACGGAGGAGCTAATCATAATATTGATGCTTCTATTGTTGATGTTTTGGCACCGTCAAATAAAGTTTTGTATTCCAGATCAAATCCAGTTTGTGCAAATCCTTTAATTTTGGTTCGAAATACAGGCTCAACGGCATTAACAAGTATTGAAATTGACTATTGGTTAAATAATGCTCAAAGCAGGCAAACCTATACATGGACTGGTAATTTAGCTTTCATGGATACCGCCAAGATTACGTTACCAATTGGAAGTCTCTGGCAAAATGACCCGCTAGTAACTGGAAATAAATTTAACGTAGAACTAAAAAAAGCAAACGCTGTGCCGGATCAGTATACCTTCAATAATTACTACAGCTCTCCTTTCAATATGTCTGCTAAAATACCAAGTCAGTTTTCAATTGAGTTCCGAACAAACAACTATCCTCAAGACAATACTTATAAAATTGTGGATGAAAGTGGTAACGTTATTTTTGGTGCTAGTCCCCTAGTATCAGCAAACACAACATACACAGATAGCTACGAATTAAACGGTTGCTTCAAACTTATTGTAACCGATGCCACCGGTGATGGTTTGCAATGGTGGGCAAATACTTCGCAGGGGGCAGGTTCAGTGAAAATAAAAAACACGGTAACCACAGGTACCATTAAAACCTTTGAACCCGATTTTGGCAATGGTTTTGAATATAGCTTTACAGCGGGAGAACCCGTTTTGCCTAGCGCGCTGGACGATTATTTTGGTACCCATTTGAATTTATATCCTAATCCGGCGCACAGTAAGGTTGTACTGGAAAGTGATGCGTTAGATAAATTACAATTACGGTTTACAGACATATTAGGTCACCAAATAGAGATTCCAACTTTCACAAACAACGTAAGGGTTGAATTCAATACGGAGTCGTTAAATCCTGGTGTTTACTTTATTATTATTTCAAGAAATAATACGATAATGACTAAGAAAGTAATTATTAACTAGGCAATATCGTTATGCTAAGTTAATTTTTGCCTCGTTTTCTACTTCCGTTTGGGCTGCCTCCCAGGCAATCAAGAGTTGTTTTCTTGCTTTACCCCATCGGTAGTGTCCATACGTTCCGCTTACCTGAACCACTCGATGACAGGGAATTAAAAAAGCTATTGGATTATCACCGACAGCATTTCCCACCGCACGAGAAGCTCCAGGCTTATCCACGGAACTGGCTATTTTTCCATAAGAATCTAATTTACTAAATGGTATTTTTAATAGTCTCCTCCAGACTTTTAGCTGAAAATCAGTCCCCTTTAAATGTAACTTTACCTTATTCAAATTTCGCAAGTCCCAATTAAGAATAGTTAATGAATTTTGTTGAAATTCATCTTTGCACATTTTAAAGTTCGCTTTTGGAAAATTACTTTTTAATTCGTTTAGCGCGGAAGTTTCGTCGTCTGTAAAAGTTAAACGGCAAAGGCCTTTAGTTGTAGAGGCTGCCAATACCCTGCCAAAGTGCGTACCTGCAAAGCTATAGTTTATTAGCAGACCTTCGCCACCGTTTTTAAACTCCTTCGCCGTCATTTCTTCTATTGTAACGAACGAATCATGTAATTTACCTACTCCGTATAAGCCCCTCCTATCTAGCGGGTCAAATAAAGTAACTTGTTCATTCGACAAGCTGCTTTTTGCATAAGCCACACTCAAATACTGAATGAATTTTTCTGAACTCACACCGGCCCAGTCCTTAACTAAGCTTTGAAAGTGAAAGGGACTTACGCCAATGTGCGAAGCTATTTCAGCCAAGTCAGGTTGATGTTTTAAGCTTTTAGTTATGAAAATAATTGCCTTTTTCATTCTCTCATAGTTAATCGTCTGCTGTTCTTTCATATCAATTAAACTTAAATGAAACGAATTATACAAAACGTAAAACCCGTAATTTGAAAAATATCTTCGCCAACTTCTTTTACGTTCATGCCGCGCCTTAAATTACTATGTCGAATTCCATTTTACCAAACTTTTTTCCGTTAACCTGTATTTCCAAAAGGTGTTTACCCCCAAAGTGTTTGCGGGTAGTAAAGTCTTTAAACGTTTGCGTTTTCAAAAACAATAACGATTCGTTTGGTTTTAAATTCACATCTTTTAATTTAAAAACTTTAGGCAAAAGTTCGCTAGATTTATTTTGATAGTATACGATATAACTGGATAGGATGTGGTTGGATTTGGTGACATA
>CALMND010000479.1 GCA_937868565.1 uncultured Bacteroidota bacterium
GAGAATGTCCTTGATAAAGTAATTGAAAACCGTTTCGGCAAAGAAAATATATTGACCTGGAAAACAAGCGCACTCTCAAAAAAATACGATACGTCCAATCCACCAAGAATCGGCAAAATCAGGTCGAATTGGGATAAAATATATGACATAGATTTGGATGTTACCATACAACCAGAACTTTTTAAGGTTACTTGTTGCTATTTAGATCAGGGGATTTCAATATGGAATTTTCCAATTATAAACGGAGGTTTTATTGACTCCATTCGCGAAATGGAAAAAAATGCATTTACCAGTTTTTTTAAAACCAAACGCGCTAAACGTTTGTTAATAAATGAAGATTACCAAATCGTTGATTTACTTAAGATAATTGTAGGTGATGAATCTTTGTACAAAGATTATCTTTTTGATCAACAATTTTCACACCAAGGCTGGTCGGGCATGGTGACCACCTTAGAAAACCACCCAGAAGGCCTTATTGATACAAGAAAAATAAGCCTTAGGGATTTTATTATATTTGAATTACTGCTCGAAATCGACGCATTAGACAATAAATTCGGCGAAATATGGGCTCCTCTTTCCTGCAAAATGGATCTGATACCTATCAGTCTCTTTTCAGAAGTAATTCAAACAGAATTAAGTACAGTACTCGCCATTTTGCAGGAGGCATTTGAGTGGAGCTACTACGACGAGGTGCTTGGAGCACTCTGCCAAACCAAAACAACAAGTAAAAAAAAATCAGACAAAAGTTTCCAGGCGCTGTTTTGCACAGACGACAGAGAGTGTTCTATACGTCGATATATCGAAAATGAAAATCACAATTGCGAAACATTTGGCACACCCGGTTTCTTTGGCGTAGAATTCTATTTCCAACCAGAATTCGGAAAAACATATACCAAACTTTGTCCTGCTCCAGTTACTCCGAAATATCTAATAAAAGAAATTGATACGAAAGAAAAGCGTAAAAAAGAGTTCCACCTTGGCAAACGCTCTCATTCGCTGTTCCAAGGCTTTTTTATCTCTCAAACTCTAGGGTTTTGGGCTATATTCCGTAAGCTCTATGACCTTGCTGGGTTCCGGACGATAGACAGATATTTTATTTCATAGTTTTTTATCTGCACCTATCTCCGGGCTCATGCAAGACTATTTTAAATCTTAATTTTATAACATGAAAACAATCATTCTAACGCTATTATGCCTTGGCTTAACAAGTCACAATCTTGTTTCACAAATCGATACTTCAAAAAAAGAACTATCAAAATCAGTTCCTGAAAAAAATGCGCTAAAGTTCAATCTCAACGCAGACGGTTCACATTACCTACAGGCTACTTTTTTAAATCAAACATGGGTGCGCTATAATGAAAGTGACCCCGGCACAACACTTTTTAATAAGAGCGCGCCAACAACTTTTGATATTGGCTTAAGGAGAACTCGCATTCAACTTTTTGGCCAAATCAACTACCGTGCGTTTATTTATTTCCAGTTTGGTCAAAATAATTTTAACAACACGGTAGGTTACGGAACGGCCACCAGCAATAGAAAAATTGCTCCGTTCTTCCACGATGCGTTATGTGAATTTAAAGTCACAAAAGGCAATCAACTAAAGGTAGGTGGAGGGCTAACGGTTCTAAATGGTTTATCCAGATTTTCGCAGCCCTCAATAGGTACAATTATGACTTTAGATGTACCCGTGTTTTTGCAATACTCGGTTGATCAGATTGATCAGTTTGACAGAAGACTGGCAATTTATGCCCGTGGACAAGTTGGCAAACTTGACTACCGAGCTTATGTGTCGAATCCTTTTCCAGTAACTACAAACGGCCTTACTTCACCTACTACAGGAATAAGCACCAATGCCACTTTTATAAACCCATCCGTATTCCCTAACGGTTCAGGCCCTGGAATAAACAATCAGTTTGGAGGTTACCTGGCCTATAATTTTTTTGAAAACGAAGGACACACAACACCTTATATGACCGGCACTTATTTGGGAACAAAAAAGGTGTTTAACCTTGCCATTGGGGCTGTTTATCAAAAAACAGCCACCTGGCGTTTAAGCCCGGATGCTAATGGGGCCCTTAAAGACACAAGCTATGATAATATGTTGCACGTTAGTTTCGAAACGTTTTTGGATATGCCCCTTAACAAAGAAAAAGGAACTGCAATCTCTGCATTTGGTGGCTACTACAATACCAATTACGGAAAAAATTATTTGCGATACAATGGCATCATGAACCCGGGAACAGGCTCAAACGCTTCGAATAACGTGCAAGGTGGCGCATTTGGTAATTCCCTTCCCATGTTTGGAACAGGGCAGGTGGGCTATGTGCAGTTTGGATATTTGCTGCCAAAAAACTTGCTGGGAGAAAAAAACGGTCAATTAATGCCATTTGTGAGTGGCCAATATGCTGATTATTACGCCTTGCAAAACAAAGGCATGTTGCTTGTTGACGCTGGTTTTAACTGGTTGGTGAATGGTCATAAATCAAAAATTTCAATAGATTATCAAAGCAGACCCACATTTTATAAGGAATTGGGCTTAGTAAAAGAAGGAGCAAGAAAGGGAAGTGTAACAGTTCAGTACCAGATATTTTTTTAGGCTATTGCAGAAATTATCTGCCTAATAGGCTATTAACAATTATTCCCAAAATGTGCGGATTCGATTGTTTTATTTTGAGTAATTTGCAGGGTTATTCAGCTTTGTAAAACGAATTGATTAAACCTATAACATACAAACTCAGGGCTCTTCTTTTGTTATCCTTACCTGTTTTGGCGTTTAATTTAAACGCCCAATTTGTTCAGGACACCAGCAAAAAAGTGCAGTATCTTGCCGTGCCGGTACTTTTTAAAACACCTGAATTTGGCTTTGCCTACGGTTTATCCGGTTCCATTTCATTTAAAACTTCACATAAAAGAGATTCTTTAACCCGAACTTCCGTTATACAAACGATTAGCTTTTTTACTACGCGAAAACAAAACGTGCAAGCCATAGACGCAGTTATTTATTTCCCGAAAGAAAACTACATTTTGTTGACTCAGATTTCACACAACTACTTTCCTGATAAATTTTGGGGCATAGGGCCAAAAACAAAAGACAACCCCTTTGAAAAATATACCTACGAGCATTTATACTTTAATCCACATATTAAGAAAAGATTGAGCAATAGAATTTTTGCGGGATTGCTCTACGAGTTTCAAAATGTGTTCTGGATTAACCATAAAGACAGTGGCCTGTTTGCTTTGTCAGATTTTTACGGCAAAGAGAAGTATAAGGTCTCAGGGTTAGGTTTGAGTTTGAGTTACGATTCACGCAATAACACATTTTGGCCCGAAAAGGGTTTTTTTTTATTGACTCAGCTTACCAATTTCAACAAAAAATTATTATCTGATTTCGACGTCTTAAAATGGACGAGCGACCTCCGTTATTTCCAGAAAATACGCAAAGGGCATATCTTGGCTTTTCAATTATATAATTACCGAACCTATGGACAAACCCCTATTCGCGACCTTGGAGCTTTGGGCGGGCCCAATAATTTAAGAGGGTTCTACCAAGGTAGATATCGTGCCAAAAGCATGTTCAGTTTCATAACTGAGTATCGCGTACAGTTATACAAGCGCTTTAGCGCTTGCTTTTTTGGAGGACTTGGAACCGTTTACACCGTAAGAAGCGAACTCAACGAAAAAAATCTCAAATACAGCTATGGAGGAGGTTTACGTTTTGCTCTGCTAGAAAAAGAAAAGCTACACATCCGTCTGGATTATGGCTACTCCAACAAATTTAACAGTGGCTTCTACTTCACTATTGGCGAGTGCTTTTAGAATATTTATGAACGAGTTTACATTCTATTAATTTTATATATTCGCTTTTTTAGTTAGATTTGTGATGTTGCTAAACAAGTTTCAATATATACTCATCTTTTCTTTAGCTTGCCTGTTTTGCGTGAAGGAAGTAGCTATATACAAAATAAATGGAAGTAATTACAGTTTTAGCATCGAGGATTTGAATGAGGACGGTACGGAAAACGATACCGATGAGAAGAATGAATTAAACGATTCTTTCATACCGGATGCTTTCAATCACAAATTTCTCACCAGTTTATTCTATTGTTGTTTACACAAGTCTTATAACGAATCTCACTTTCCCTCTCCTTACAGTAAAATACAACTTCTTCCTCCTGAATTGGCTTAAATTTATATTCTTTAGAGTGGCTTATTGACTCTACTGTTAATCAAAATTTTAAATTTAACTTACTCTTTCTGGAAAATATGTTTTCTAATTTTAAAAATGATATCAAAGCAGGGGTGGTAGTGTTTCTTGTGGCACTTCCTCTTTGTCTTGGTATTGCCCTGGCGCAAAACGCACCGTTATTTTCGGGTATTATTGCCGGAGTTATTGGAGGCATTGTTGTAGCAACAATAAGTGGTTCAAAATTATCAGTAAGCGGTCCGGCTGCCGGTCTTACCAGCATTGTTATTGCATCAGTTACACAACTCGGTTCTTTTGAAAACTTTTTACTGGCTGTTTCTCTTGCAGGTTTGTTTCAAATTGTTTTAGGCATTGCCAGAGCTGGTATAATTGGCTATTACTTTCCCAGTGCAGTTATTAAAGGCATGTTGTCAGCTATTGGTATTATTTTAATTCTTAAGCAAGTACCGCACTTAATAGGCTATGATAAAGATGCTGAAGGTGATGAATCCTTTATTCAATCTGACGGTCAAAACAGCTTTTCTGAATTCAGCAACATGCTTCAATATGTAAATTTTGGTTCCATCATTATTGGGCTGGTTTCGATTGGCATACTGTTATTATGGCAAAGCAATGCGATTAAAAAAAATAAAATTCTAAGTCAAATACCATCGGCATTGTTGGTTGTTATAATGGCGATATTAATTGATTTACTATTTAATCAGTTTATCCCGTCACTGGAAGTAAAGGCCGAACATTTGGTTCGCTTACCCGAATTTAATGGTTTTGATAGTTTTATTACATCGTTTAAGCATCCCAACTTCAATGCCATTTTAAATCCTGATATTTATAAAGTTGCCTTAACTATAGCAGCTGTTGCCAGCCTTGAAACCTTATTATCGCTTGAAGCCATTGATAAATTAGACCCTGATAACCAAATTTCGCCAACCAACCGCGAACTCGTGGCACAAGGTATCGGCAACCTGCTTAGTGGCCTGATAGGTGGTTTACCAATCACTTCGGTAATTGTGAGAAGTTCTGCCAATGTAAACAGTGGTGGTAAAACACAATTGGCCTCAATCATTCATGGTTTGTTGTTTATTTTTGCCATTTTCATTATTCCGGGTGTGTTGCAATTAATCCCTTTATCAGCGCTGGCCGCCATACTTATCCTAACAGGCTTTAACCTTTGTAAACCGGCATTATATAAATTAATGTACAAACAAGGATGGGATCAGTTTTTACCATTTATAATCACCGTTATAATCATGTTGTTTACCGACCTCTTAAAAGGAGTAACCGTGGGCATTGTGGTATCGATTATTTTTATTTTAAGACATAATTACCGCGCACCATTTAAAATAGTACAGGAAATTTTGGACGGGCGCTTACATGTATTTATTAAACTCTCGCAAAATGTTACATTTATTAATAAAGGTCGGTTTATTGAATTGTTCAAGAGTATTCCACCTGGTTCTTATATTAGCATTGATGGAGGCAGAGCAACATTTATCGATAAGG
>CALMND010000480.1 GCA_937868565.1 uncultured Bacteroidota bacterium
TTGTTCCTAATACCGTATAATTACTAGTGATAGAAGGTGTCACTACAATTCCCGAAGAAAAGGAACCTGTACTCCAGGTGTAAGTTGTGGCACCAGATGCCGTTAAAGTTAAAGGGCTGCCGCTGCAAATTGTAGTACTTGCCGGGCTAACCGAAAATGAGGTAATACCGGATATGTAAGTTAAAATTACCTGTCCATTGCCTGTTTGAATTCCCTGAACGTTCGTAGTATTTGTAGCTAGTCCTGTGAATGAAGAACCGCCACCGCCACCGCCGCCTGGAGTGGTATCCGACCCGTTAGCGCCAGAGCCCCCACCATAATAACCGCCGCCGCCGCCGCCGCCGCCGCCTGTGCCATTGTGGTATTGCGTTGAACCGTTACCGCCAATGCCTAATACGCCCGGTTGACCAGGCCCCCAAGAGACTCGCAAACAAGCTGGACTTCCAACATAAGCACCGGTTGCGCCACCAGCTATGGCTGTTCCGCCAAAACCGCCGCCGCCGCCGCCACCGCCGCAGTTACAAGGGTTTCCTACCCCAAATGTGCCATTGGCTCCGATAACACCACCTCCGTTGCCACCATTTCCTGCCGGACCTGCAACTTGACACCCAGCCCAAACTCCGTTAGCAGAAGCTCCACCACCGCCACCGGCAACAACAATTCTGTCCGTTAAAGCAATTCCTCCAGTTCTTATATCGGATGCGCCTCCGCCATTGGCAGCAAATCCTGTAGGAGGCCCCGCATTAATTGTGCTGCCATTAACGCCACCAAGTCCTCCCCCGTTGTAACCATTTTGACCACCAACATAAATATTCAAAACTTGCCCGGCAGTTACCGTTATCACACCGGTAACTAAACCTCCAAGTCCGGGATTTCCTCCCGGCGAATAGGTTCCGCCTTGTGCACCAGTTACCTGAAAACTAATTGAAGAGACGCAACTTGGTACAGTTAAAGTTTGAACGGAACCTGTAAAATTATAAGTTTGGCTAATGACCTGAGCTCGCGTTGAAACAGTACAAATAAATACTGCAAGGGTGAGCATCATGAATGAGTAGTTCTTTTTCATAGTTTTTATAGTTAATTAAGATTAGAGGTTTTATTAATTTTTATTATGCAATGTTAAGGTTTTAAAATATAAAAGTAAAATAAAGTATTAAAGACCTGAAACCAAATACAAGCAATAATTTAAGGGTTTTGTGCGTTTAATACTTCGAATCTTTTACTTCTCAGGAAACCCCGCATCTGCCCAACACTGTATTTTGTTTAACTGATCTGAACTCAATTTGCTTCCGCGAGGCATACTTTGATTAGTCAACACTTGACTTTTAAATGCACCAGAATTTAAAACGGATTTTATACCGTCATACGTTTTATAAGCCGGATGACAACTCGATTCGGTGCAGGAAGCATCAATAATTGATTTTATATTGGAGTTATAGGTAGAAACTGTGCCATCGCATGTTAGAGTGGTTTTGGATTTATTACAGGAACTAAAAATAAATGAGGAAACCAGAAGAAAAATAGTCGAATATAAGCCAATCGTTTTCATAAAATTTTTTTTGTTAAAATTATCGCTTTAGATAAAAACTAATGATAACAAATGCTAAGTCAAAAAGCTACACTCTCACTCCAATAACCAAAATATCGTCTGCCTGTTCGAGTTTTCCCATCCAATCATCCATGGTTTTACTAAGAATATTTCGTTGCTCTTTCATCTCCAAATGCGAATTATTCAAAAGCATTTGCTCAAATTGTTTGTATCTGAATTTTTTTCCTTTAGGCCCACCGAATTGGTCTGCGTACCCATCTGTGAAGGTGTATAAACAGTCCCCACTTTTTAATTGTATGACAGATGAAGTAAAGGGTTTATTTAAAACATAATATCCACAAGGTTGCCTGTCGGCTTTATGCACAATTAATTCTTTCGTTCCGGGAACAACTTCACTATCTCTCACCAGATAAAGATTGTTATTGGCTGCAGAATAAACCAGCTCCTTGGTCTTCGTATTTAATTTACAAACTGTTATGTCCATGCCGTCCTTATTCTCACCAACTTCACCATATTGATTCAATGTTTTGATTAATTTTTCTTTCATCCTATTCAACACTTCAGCCGGATCCGATACATTTTGGTTCACAATGATTTGCTCCAAAAATGAAAGTCCTAACATGGTCATAAAACCTCCGGGAACGCCATGCCCCGTGCAATCGGCAGTTACATAATACACCAAATCACCCTTTTCGTATATCCAATAAAAATCACCGCTTACAATATCCTTTGGTCTAAAAAAAACAAAACACTCCTTGAGTGCTGCTTTAAATTTCTCCTCCGAAGGGATGAGCGAGTTTTGAATACTCTTTGCATAGGAGATACTATCAGTAATTTCCCTATTCTTAACCTCGAGTGTATCTTTCTGCGATTGAATTTCAAGTTTGGAAAGCTCCAGCTCCAAACGTATTTTAATTTCATTATAGGTGAGCCTGTATCGCGAACGTATAAGAAATATACAGAAAATAACGGTTGAAAAAGTGATGAGTCCTCCGTGAACCATAAAGTCCTCAAAAGACAATTTGCTATAGGCTAAATAAAAAACAGCATTAGAAATAAGCGTGATAATAACCAGAAGTATGGATAGTTTCATTTCCCACAAAACCAGCATACCCACACCAATAAAAAGCACCATATATGCGAAGGCATGCAGTTGAATATGCTGAACATCCATCACGCTCCACATATAGGCATTTTGAATCGAAATACCTGCTACCAGAACAAACATACAATGGTACATATTGATGCGTAGCTGACTTCTGAATAAAAGAATAATGGCGCTTAAACCTGAAACCGTTAACCTAAAAAAGAAAAAAGGAACCAGAGATTCGCGAATTATAAAATAATCGCTAATGAACCAAACCAAATTGAGTAGTAAACCAATCCAGCAGGACAAAATATGAATCTTCTCTGTCGATCGATAGAATTCAAGTTTAACTTCTCTGACGTTAACTTTTGTTTGCGGCATGGACTTAAATATACAAAAAAATTTGTGTTGTCATGTAATATCTATGATTCGCTGAAATTCGGTTGCCTCAATAATAAGTACGACATAAACAGCCAACTGGATTCATTTAAACTGGCTTTTTTTAAAATAAAAATCCCTTCAGAAGTTTCTGAAGGGATTTTTCGTCTAAAATTTATTGAATTACTTCACTTCTTCAAAATCCACGTCGGTAACATTTTCGGTGTTAGCTCCGCCTTGCCCTTTGCCATTGTCATGAGCTCCGGCATTTTGTTGTGCATTCGCATCAGCACCAGGCTGACCAGCCTGTTGTTGCGCCTTGTACATATCTTCACTAGCTGCATTCCAGGCTGTGTTCATAGTTGCCAAAGCAGCGGTAATTTTACTTAGGTCTTTAGATGCATGTGCTGCCTTTAAATCAGTTAAAGCACTTTCAATCGCTCCCTTTTTCTCAGCAGGAATCTTATCGCCAAACTCTTTTAATTGTTTTTCCGTTTGGAAAATCATTCCATCTGCCTCATTCAGTTTTTCAACCTCTTCTTTCGCTTTCTTATCTGCTTCTGCATTAGCCTCTGCTTCGCGTTTCATGCGGTCAATTTCTTGTTGATTTAAACCGCTTTTTGCCTCGATACGGATGTTATGCGATTTACCGGTAGCCTTATCTTTTGCACTTACGTTTAAAATACCGTTGGCATCAATATCAAAGGTTACTTCAATTTGTGGCACACCGCGAGGCGAAGGTGGAATACCGTCAAGATTAAACTCACCTAACTTACGATTATCTTTCGCCATAGGTCGCTCACCTTGATAAACCACAATCTGAACGGAGGGCTGGTTATCTGCCGCCGTGCTAAAATCCTGAGATTTTTTTGTTGGTATCGTCGTGTTCGATTCAATCAATTTGGTGAAAACTCCGCCCATAGTTTCAATCCCTAATGAAAGTGGGGTTACGTCTAATAACAACACATCTTTCACTTCCCCGGTTAATACACCACCTTGAATGGCTGCTCCCAAAGCAACAACTTCATCAGGGTTTACACTTTTATTTGGTGCTTTACCGAAGAATTTTTCAACTGCCGCTTGAATTGCGGGAATACGTGTAGACCCTCCTACTAAAATAATTTCGTCAATATCTGTTGTGGCTAATCCGGCATTTTTTAAAGCCGAACGACAAGGATTAATCGTACGTTGAATTAAACTGTCCGCCAGTTGTTCAAACTTGGCGCGGGTTAAGGTCTTAACCAAATGTTTTGGTATGCCATTAACTGGCATAATGTAAGGCAAATTAATTTCGGTGCTAGTTGAATTAGATAATTCAATTTTTGCTTTTTCGGCACCTTCTTTTAAACGTTGCAGAGCCATTGGATCCTTTCTTAAATCCAAGCCTTCATCCTTCTTAAATTCTTCTGCTAACCAATCAATAATTACCTGATCAAAATCATCACCACCCAAATGTGTATCACCATCAGTACTTTTCACTTCAAAAACTCCATCTCCTAATTCAAGTACCGAAACGTCATGTGTACCACCACCACAATCAAACACCACAATTTTCATTTCTTTGTTGCGTTTGTCCATGCCGTAAGCAAGGGCAGCTGCGGTTGGTTCGTTAATAATACGTTTTACTTTAAGGCCTGCTATTTCGCCGGCTTCTTTGGTTGCCTGACGTTGCGCATCGTTAAAATAAGCAGGTACTGTAATTACAGCATCGGTTACTTCCGTTCCCAAATAATCTTCGGCCGTTTTCTTCATTTTTTGCAAAATGATAGCCGAAATTTCCTGAGGGGTATATTTCCTGTCTTCGATTTCAACACGAGGAGTGTTATTATCGCCTTTAACTACGTGATATGGCACGCGAGTCGTTTCTTGACTCACTTCGTCAAAAGTGTGACCCATAAACCGTTTAATCGAATAAATCGTTTTTTTAGGGTTAGTAATCGCCTGGCGTTTTGCCGGATCTCCTACTTTACGTTCACCACCTTCAACAAAAGCAACAACCGAAGGCGTAGTGCGTTTTCCTTCATTATTGGCAATCACAACCGGTTCGTTACCTTCCATGACCGACACACAACTATTCGTGGTTCCAAGGTCAATTCCTATTATTTTTCCCATTTTTTTAAGTATAAAATTATAATCTGGGGATTTCAACAAATATGCCAAATGAATACAGCCTGAATTTTATGACAGGATGTCACTTACATATTTGTAACAACGATAAAATTGTCGCTATGGGTTCGGTTTATTCCGCAATTGTCAGTTTATTTGCAGCCCGGCACTAAGTTATCGAACGTCATAAACTTGTATTTGCAAGTGTTTGCGTTATAAGCAAACTCGTTTACGAAAGCGGCAGCCATATCCTTTACAACCGAGCATCTGGACCTAAACGTAAAAAGACCTAAGGCGGCTTTGTTGTCGAAATTGGAATACAGGGGTTTGTTTTGAGAAATATTAAACGAGGGAGCGGAAAACTTCAGATAATCATCGTAATCCTGGGTTGAGGTATACACAAAAAACTGTATTTTATACATTTTTCGACCAATTAAGTTATCGGTTAAACCCAATTTTGAAAGCGAAAGGCCTACGTTGGAAAATAGGTCTCGCCCTAAGAATGTATTAACCAGATATTTTTCTCCGGTGGGGCTGGGAGTAATATCTTTTAACAATTGGTTTCCAAACACATAATCTACGTACCGGTTAACTTTTCCTTGGAGTCCAAGATCTTCAAAAAAATGCAGGCGCATGGCTAAATTGTATATTTTACCGTCGTTAGGCGAGTATCTTGTCGTATATGCGTTTTTAGGATCCTGGGTTTGGCTGCTGTAATCCAAATAAGCCCCTGTATTGGTAGCAGGATAAACGCCCGGTGGAACCGGATAAAATGGAGGAGCAAATGGAGGGAAACCCGAAAGCCTGACACTATCCAATATCGTTGACTTAGCAGTAAAAATATTACCGGTTCGGTTGTTTTTTATGGACAACACATAATCTCCTTCAACTTTCCATTTCTGATTAATATTTGAACCAGTTGAAGGGTTAATAATGGCGGTGTCTACATGCAAATCATCATAA
>CALMND010000481.1 GCA_937868565.1 uncultured Bacteroidota bacterium
GTGGAGAAAGCTCCGTCACCAAATCTCCAGAAATAACTGTTGCCCCCTATTGAAGTGTTCGTAAATGTAATTACTTTTTGATTGCAAGCAGGCGTGTCGAGTTTAAATGCAGCCAATGGTTGCGGGAACAAATTAACCACTTTGACTAGTGAATCTTTACAATTGTCGGCATTGCTTATTGTTAACTTCACACTGTAACTTAAAGCACCACCACCGAGTTGATTCGTAAATGTAAACACCGGGCTGGGAGCTGAAGACGTTTGCCCCGGATTAAACACCCAGAAACTTGAATTATTTCCTGAACTAAGATTGCTAAACGGTACTTTTAATGGAGAACAACCGCTTGTAGGACTTAGATTGTAGCTCGCTGTTGGTTTTGCGAATACGGAAACAGTTTTAGACTGGGTGCCAAAACAACCGTTAGCTGTTACTGCGTTTAAGCTAACCGTTAAAGTAATATTCGAGTTTCCGGTATTAACGTATGTCCACGTATGAGCCGTTAGCGTAGTATAGGTTGGTGAACCATCTCCATGGGTCCATGAATAGGTAGCAACCCCAGGTACACTGGGAAAATTGACGAATAAAGGAGTGCATCCACTGGCTGGTACCATAGAGAAATTCGGTAGAGTCTCGGGATACACCGTAATTACTTTTTTAGCTGTATCGGTGCAACCAACACTATTAGTAACAACTAACTGAGCACTCAAAGTTTGAGTAAATAAACTAGGATTGCTATAAGTATGCGAAGTATTCAGTGACGCGGCAGTTCCTCCATCGCCAAACGTCCACGCATGCGTTGCTCCACCAATGCTTGTGTTAGTAAAGTTCGTAATAAGAGGTGAGCAACCAGCAATCGTATTTGTAGTAAATCCCGATACAGGACGAGGCCTAACTGTTATGAATTTTTTCACGGTATCCCCACAGCCAGCTCCGGTCGAAGAAACCAACACGACGGTATAGGTCACAAATGATTGCGTTGTATTAGCAAAAGTAAAAGTAGGATTCGTCAAAGACGATGTAGATGTTGGACTAGCCCCAAAATTCCAAAAATAGTTAGGGCCATTTAGCGACGTATTCGTGAAACTGACGGCTAAAGGAGGACAACCTATAGTTGGATTTGGTGTAAAACCAGCGTTTGGTTTCACGGTTGTTAAAATGGTTTGAGAAATAGAATCAACACAAAATGCATTTTGAGCCTTAAGTTTAACAGTAAAGGTTCCCGCTGCAGTATATAAATGGGTTGGAGAAACACTGTTTGAATTTGGAGTAAAATCGCCAAAACTCCACGTGTAATTTGTAATAGCGTTTATTCCCGTTGTTGGAAAAGATAAGTTTGTAAAAGTGACCGTTGTGCTTACACAAGTTGTGAATTGTGCAAAAGCCGGCACGGGTTTAGGTCTTACAATAAGAGTTGACGTAAACAAGTTTGTACAACCCGTTAATCCTGTGACAACTAGAGTAGGGGTGAAGGTACCGGTAAATGTGTAACTTTGAGTAGGAGGTATCTGAAGCGTGCTCGTGTTTCCATTAGCAAAATTCCAATTCCATGAAATGGCACCCGTTGATAAATTTGTAAATGAAACATTGGTTAAACTACCGCAGCCTGCGGAATTGTTTATAGAAAAACTGGCCATTGGAGCGGCTAATACAGTGATGACGACTTTGGCAGTATCAGTGCAACCCCCACCTGCGCCCGGTATTTGTGCTACCATTCTCACGGTGTAGGTACCAGGTGTACCATACGTGTTAGCCTTATTACCTGGCCCTAAATTTACAAAGGCAGCTCCGGATCCAAAGTTCCATAAATAAGTATAGCCTAATGCAGTAGCATTAGTAAAAGTTATTGGAGAGTTCTGACAAAATGGTCCAACGGGAGCAATGAGACTAGCTGTAGGATGAGAAAGAATATTTACGGCAATAGTTGTGATACTAACCCCGCATAAATTGCTGTCTCTGAGCAACACGGAATAACTTCCTGCTACATTTGGGTAGGCAATGGTTACAGGCGATGTAGGAGGCCAAGGTTTCCAACCAATAATAGAGTCGTGCCCAAGCCCCCAGTAATTTCCAAAATTCCACCTTTCTTGCCTTTGAAATGTGTTTCCCTGTGTCAGGCAGTTGCGTTTAGTTGTGTTAGAAAAGGTAAAGGTAACATCGGGTAAACATCGCACTAATTTATCGGGCGTAATTTGAGCTGTATCTACATCATAAATTTGAATCGGATTAAAATTGGCAATGGTTGGGTTTCCAAAACTGCAATAGTTTAAAGCCTGTAAAGTAATTTGGGTTTGACAATTTACGGTTCCTTTGTTATATTGATGTGTGATGTTTTGTCCTACCGAAGTAGGGCTTGCGACTACGAGCGGCGTTCCATCTCCAAAATTCCAGGTAAAGCTGGTGGTTGAACTCACATCGGTACTCGAATTGGTAAATGTGAGTGTTTTGGGAGCGCAGGCCTGTGTCAATCCTAATGTTGGAATTTGTATAGAGGCATTTACCGGTTTTTCTTGAACTACCACCCCATTAAGGGTGCAGTTTTGGGCTGGTATAGTTAGTGTTATTCCGAATGTATTTGTATTAACTCCTGGCGTGTAAACTGCTGCCGAATACGTGTGATTTATAATGGAATTTGCCAGGTAAGAAGGACCAACGGTATTTGGACTTAAGTCTCCCCAATTAATCGTGTATGCGCCCCAGCTACTATTGGATTGAAAGTTAAGTGTATAGGTATTACCGGTACAATTAATAAAAAAAGGAAGAGCAGATAATGTGCCAAATGGTTGGCTATATATCTGAGGACACTGTGCCTTGAACAGCCCATAAAAACTAATGAAAAAAAAGAGAAGTAAGCGTTTAATCATAGTTTAAATTACAGTTTCACTAGCATTCAATCCATAAAAAAGCAAGTTTATAAGCCGGGTTCTGTTTCATCGCGCCGAGGCACAATATATTCTATCATTTATCTATGCGACCTACCCATTGCGGCTTTCCTTCCGAAAAAAATCGGACTGAAATAGAACGAGTCGCCCTAAAACCGCAACCTATTTGGCCTTTCAACACCCGAGGTTTGCCCAATGTCAACATTACTGATAACATTCGTGAGCTCTTACCTCACGTTTTCACTATCACCGCGGCTATTATGTCACGGCTACCTTGTTTTCTGTGGCACTTTCTGTTACAAAACACTTCTGTTTTGTACCCACCTTTTCAGGTGGCAGGTTACTCTACGTTGCCCGGACTTTCCTCTGCTATATTTTTCAATAGCAGCGATAGAAAAACTTGCATCTAAAGATACTAAAAATTTAGAACTTTGGGCGAATTTTTAACAAACAATAAAGTGTGTAAAACTCTGATTATGTTTAGAATGGGTTTTTTAAGACAGGGCAAACTCAATCACGTCCAATATAGTTCTGTACGTTTTAAATTTAACAATTTGTTTTATGTCTTCATGACTCATCCACTTCACTTCTTTGATATCTTCTTCCACCTGCGGCACAAGTTCTCTGGAATAGTCAGTTGTCATATGAAACCAAAAAGTTTGTTTTAATGCGAATCCTTTTTTGTAAGCGTAAATATGAAAAGTCGAGCGTAATTTTTTTACAATGGTCAAATCTTTCACCCCGCACTCTTCTTCACATTCCCTTATTGCGCAAGCCTCTACGCTCTCTCCTGGCTCTATCTTGCCCTTCGGCAAATCCCATCGATCTAAACGATCAATGAATAAAAAGGTATTGTTTTTTTCAATAAAGCCACCGGCGGCTTCAAGGTAATAAAATTGCTTTTTTAATTGAGCCAAAATAGGATCAAAATTATTAATCGAAGTTTGGTAGACACTAAAATTTTTTCCTTCTAACAAATCAACAATTATTTTTTTTAAATCATCCTCAGATGCTAAATTTTTTAGATTCCGTTTAATCAATTGATTTTGTGAGTATTGGGAATCAATCAAGTTAAAATGAATATAACTATCCTTAAAATAAATTTTTTTGTTCATAAATTAAGCGTTGGTTATCGTTAAACTTAGGTTAAATTTGTAATTATGACATCTTTTGACGACCCCGCCTATAAAGTTGCTGAATTTTTATTACAAATAAAAGCTGTTAAACTTCAACCGCAAAAACCTTTTACTTGGGCAAGTGGAATTAAGTCGCCCATTTATTGTGATAACCGTAAAACGCTATCTTATCCAAAAATAAGAACCTATATCCGTCAGCATTTTGTAGAAACTATTAATAAAAATTTCGGGAAACCAGATATCATTGCAGGTGTTGCTACTGGAGGCATTGCTATTGGGGTATTAGTGGCTCAGGAAATGGGACTTCCCTTTGTTTATGTTAGGAGTGAAGCAAAAAAACACGGACTCACTAACATGATTGAAGGTGAAGTGGAAAGTGGACAAACAGTAGTTGTTATAGAAGATTTAATTAGTACTGGCGGTAGTAGCTTAAAAGCGGTGGAGGCCTTAAGAGAAAAAGGTTGTAATGTAAAAGGGATGGCTGCTATTTTTACTTATGGTTTCGATGAAGCGGTTCAGAACTTTAAAAGAGCTAAATGTCGATTAGAAACATTAACTAACTACACAACATTGATTAGTGCAGCGTTGCAGAAAGAGTATGTTGATGAGAAGAGCATTAAAAGTCTAAAGGAATGGAGAGCTAATCCTTCTTTGTGGGGAGAGAGCTTGTTAAAATGATTTTTTGAATATCGTTATTAAATAATGCATGCTTTTCAGTGTGCATTTTTTGTTAGGATAGAATATGTTAAACCTATGGCAAAATTTGACCTTGAAAGTAATTTGAATAACACTAGCGACAAACTGAAAAATCTGTTTACTTTTTTAGGTGATTTCAAGAATTTTTCGAGCATCCTGCCCGAAGATAAAGTTGAGAATTTTCAGTATCAGGAAAATCAGTGTTCCTTTAGTATCAAAGGCATTACGCCTATGACGATTAAAATGCAGGATAAAAAACCAGTGGAGTATATCTTATTTACCAGCCAGGGTCTTGCAAAATTTGATTTTGCACTTACGGTAAACTTTATTGGATCGGCAGAAGAAACCGGACAATGCAAAATTAAGTTAAGTGGAGACTTGAACCCTTTTATATTGTCTATGGCTGAAAAATCGCTAAAAAATTTGGTAGATACCATGTCCACGAAATTATCAGAACTTAATACCCTATCTAAATGAAAATAAATGCGGCCATTCAATTATTGCCACTCGGCGCGAAAGAAGATAAATATGAACTGATAGATAACGCAATTGAACTAATTCAACTTAGCGGGTTAAACTATAAGGTCTGTCCTTTTGAGACGGTCGTAGAAGGCGCAACGGAAAAGGTTTACGCTCTAATTCGTCAAATTCAGGAAGAAACTCTAAAAAAAGGTAGCGAGGAACTTCTCATTAATATTAAAATTCATGCAGCTAACCGTGATTTGGATTTTAAAGACAAGTTAGCTAAGTACTAAGTTCCTTTAGTTTTTTTACTGTGAACAACTTTTCAAACTTCAGAACTAGTGATTGGTTCACTATTTGTGTTGACAATCGTACCTTTTCAAACGACGTAGAATTTTGAAAAACATGAAGGATTTATAATACCGATATCAGGAAAGCTATTTTTTTGAGATCAAACCAAGACTCAATTCATTCAACTGTTCTTCGCTTATTTCGCTTGGGGCATCAATCATCACATCTCTTCCCGAGTTATTTTTTGGGAAGGCAATGAAATCGCGAATACTATCCGCACCACCAAATAACGAGCATAATCGGTCAAAGCCAAAGGCAATACCACCGTGTGGCGGCGCACCAAACTCAAAAGCATTCATTAAAAAGCCAAATTGTTTCTGAGCTTCTTCACTGCTAAAACCTAGTACTTCAAACATTCTGGCTTGTAATTCTTTGTTGTGGATTCTAATGCTTCCTCCTCCAACTTCTACTCCATTTATAACTATATCGTAAGCGTTGGCTCTAACCGCTCCCGGATTGACGTTCAGTAATTCTATGTCCTCTGGTTTTGGTGACGTAAATGGATGGTGTTTGGCATGCCAGCGTCCGGCGAGCGAAGCGAGCAGGTTTGGGTCACCCTCGTTCCATTCCAGTAATGGAAAATCAATAACCCATAGGCAACAAAATT
>CALMND010000482.1 GCA_937868565.1 uncultured Bacteroidota bacterium
ATTTATTTACTAATTGCTTAAAAATAGAACGTTCAAAATAATATTAATTGTAAAGTTAAGTTAATCACATGCAAAGTTAAGTCAAATTGATAAAAAAGAAAAACTTATGTATCTGGCTGACTTACCGAAGCAAGTGGCAAGCTATAAAAAACTTGCTAGCGTTGAATCTATTGAACCGGCGGCGCCAAAAGTTTTGAGTGCATAGCTGATTTGTGAATTAACGTATCCCGTTAAAAGCAAACCCCCGGTAATTAAAAGCATAAAACGAGTTTTCGTTTTATGAATCAATCCCAAAATTCGAGAACACTTGTAAAAATATTTCATAGCTTTTTATATTTGTTTAGCTAAAATACAAAAAATAAAAAAAATCACCAAACTGGAATTTTTAACAAGCAGCTTGCCTCTCTTCCTTAGATTTAGAAAAAATTTTAAGCTCTCTCTTCTTTAACGTAACAAAAAATTGTTTATCCACCTTGTTTTAGTGATTGCTATCCATAATTCCTAGGCTAAGTTCCAAATTTTCAATATTTATTCTCAATAAAAACTCAGCACATTTTAAAGAATTTTGGAGGTTTTGACTTTACTGACTATGCTAATTCCTCATTTAACGAGAGAGTTATCAAAGCTACATCCGCTTGCGAACTGCGCAGGATTTAAGGTGTGTTGACGAAAATTAAAAATGACCTAATTTTTAGCTTCTGTTTTGGTGAGGAAATTAAGCGCTGTAGTAAGTCAAATGATTCGTGAATCTGTTTTCTGGCGCAAACTATGTGATGAAATTCCACCTCTTTAAACTTGCGATTTTATGATCACATTTTACTCCGCATAAAAAAACTACCTTTTTGGCAAAGTGTAGTTTAAGCCCAATTCAACCCCAAAGCCTCTTAATTTTTGGTTTATGAAGTACTTCTTATCGAAAATAGAATTTAAACCTATACCATAAACTGGCGTTATCTGAAACTGAGTGTTTTTTGCCACCATCTTTGCAATCCCAACCCTAAAAGTAATATTAACCGGATTCCTGTTCAAATTAATTTTTGTTTTAGTATTGTATACATATCCTCCGGTGTCAACTGTTACATATGAACTTTTTAAAACATTATTAAAACTGATACCGATTCCTGGTTTGATGACGCTATGCTTTAGATCCAAAACCCTGCTTAGTTGAGCGGAGGTGCTTAGATACACAAATTCATTTTTATATGTGGAAACGGTGTTGGTATTATTATTTGTAGTTGGGGCGTTCGGAACAATATTAATTGAAAAACTTGTTGCACTGCTATCCACTTGTGGAAAAGAAGATTTTTCACTCATCTTTAACTTGTAATAACCAAGCGCGACTGACAACTCCCACTTATTTTGATACAGCAATCCACATTTAATTTCGGGTATCCCGGCAAAATCAAGAGATTTTTCTTCCGTTCTGCTCTTCAAATAAAAATCTCCGAAATTTTTTCCCAAGCTGGTTTTAAAGTCGGCACTTGAATTCTTTTCATATTTAAGTTTGAACAAGAACGGAGTATAATTTAGGCCGATAAAATATTCTGTTTTTTTTCTTTTCCCATTCAAAAACAGATTAAGCTTATGTATTAGCCAGGGATCATTGTATGTTGGAATAATTTCAGGAATTGCCGTTAGGTCTTTTTCATTGTTAATCCTAAACAAGGGCAGATATTGCGGACTTTCCTCCTGAACATTTTTTTGACTAGATGAAAATTGTGAGGATAAAACATCTTTCTCCGAAGATGGTAAAACAAAAATATTAGTAGGCAATGGTAATACCGAGTTTCCGGGGTTCTGCGCAACTTGGCTATTCGTCTGCTTAGACAACATCCCGTTGTTCAATTTGGTTTTTACAAAATTTGATCCCACAGTTCTATTTGTTACACTTGAAGTAATTTTGTAATTAAATTTTGAACTAACCCTAGAGATTTGAAGTGGCAATTTTTTTTGACCTTTTGAACTTATTTTAGCTTCCAGTCTAATAGGCGTTTTGCTTTTCTGATTTTCCGGATTATCGCTACTTGTCAGAAACTCATTAGACTTTGCATGAGGAGTTGTGTTCTTCTCAGCTCTTATATTATTTGTTATTTGACTTTCCTTTTTTGTATGGTGTGTGAGAATAGCGTTTTCAAATTTACCACCGTTGCCTGTTACTAAAACGGCAAAGTAAATTAATAATGAAACCATTGAGACGCCAAATAAGATGTAGAACAAAAATGCACGACGTTTTTTCCTTTTTGCGGTATTTAGCTTAATTAATACTTTATCAAAGGAATCCACAGCGGGTTGCGCATTAAAATTCTGAAACTTATCCTTGTAAAAATCTTCTATGTCCATATTATCCGCCATGTTTTATTCAAGCATATTTTGATTGTTGATCCTTAATTCGTTGTTTTAAAAGTTCGGACAAAGCCTGCCGGGCTCTGGAATACTGGGATCTGCTAGTGCTCTCGGAAATTCCTAGCTTTTCAGCAATTTCCTTGTGAGAAAAATCTTCTATTAAAAACAAATTAACGATAGTGCGGTAACCTACTGGCAAATTGTCCAAACAAGCAAGCAGGTCCTTTTCACTTACTTGCGTAACCTCCTCCTGCTTAAACTCAATATTTTCTACTATTTTCAAATCTCTGTTAAATTGCATTCTGCTTGATACTTTTAAACGAGTCAAAGCCGTATTCACAGTAACTCTTTTTGCCCATCCTTCAAAACTTCCTTCGAACTTAAACGAATGGAGCTTCATGAAGATTTTAACAAGACTATCTTGCATGACGTCTTCTGCCTCACTGCTATCCTTTATATAGCGCCTACAAATACCCAAAAGTTTAGGTGCCAAAAAATTATACAGTTGCCCCTGAGCTTGCCTGTCATTTTTTTTACACCTGTTTAGTATGTCCGCAAAATCAATCAAATCACCTCTGGCTTCTCAAATTGTAGCTCTTAAGTTGTTAGTCCCGAATCATCAAAATTTTTAAGTGCCAGCATTTAAAATTAAGTACTTTCTATCGATAATATTTTTTTACCATTTCCCTATATTTTAAATTTCTCAAGCTCTCGTTGAGGTTGAGGTTCCCAGTATTTTCTATCAGTAAACACTAAGGGAACCTCGAGCTTCGCCATTAATTATTTACTCCATTATGACTTTACCATTCGCAACTTTAGTATTCAATTTTACAATCTGGTAAAAGTAGATTCCTTCACTCAGTTCCGTTTTGATAGCATTGTTGATCGAGTCCAAATCCTGCTCAAATACTTTTTGTCCAAGAGAATTAAAGAGTATTAACCGCATATCGCTCGCTGAAACTCCAGGCTCAAATGCCACATGAAATGCTCCCTTATTGGGATTTGGATATAAGCTAAATTCGAATTCTGGATTTTCAATAATTCCCGTACAAGCATTTACGGTTAATGAAATTGCAGATAAACTTACACATCCGTTGTTTTCTTTTCCAGTAACTGTATAGGCAGTTGTGGTTGTTGGTGAAACAGTTAGGGTGCTAACTGTATTGGTGCCGGTTACGTGCCAGGAATAAGAGCTGGCACCACTTACTGTAAATATTGCTTTTTCGCCTTTGCAAATTTCAGCTTTACTAGAAATAACGGTTAAGTTGGGTAGCGCCAATACTGTTACCGTTATAGCAGACGAGTTTGTGCACCCATTGGTAGCGGTGCCTGTGCAGGTAACGGTATAAGGTGCGACAAGTGTAGGGGTAACAACCAAATTTGCACCGGTTTGACTTGTACTCCAACTGTAGGTATTTGCTCCACTAGCGGTCATTGTAGCCGACTTTCCCAAGCACATCATATTGGTTGAACTTGCCACTGCTAAGGTTGGGCTTGGCCCCACCGTTAACACGTACGTAAAATTGCCTGTGCAGCCTGAGGCGTTTACTCCATTTACAATGTAAGTAGAAGTTAATGCGGGACTAACTGTTATGTTGGCGGATGTTTGATTGGTACTCCACAAATAACTTATAAACCCACTAATAGTTAAAGCTGTTAAAGTGGCTGTTTTTCCACTGCAAACTAAGCTGCTCGTTGAAACTACGCTTAAAGAGGGTGCAGCACAATTCTCTATTTTCCACAAATCATTTAATTGACCAAGATTATTGCTATCATCAATTCCAGTGCCACCAAACAACCACAAATTATTGATATTGTCTATCCAACCTTTAGTTAACGATCTGGCACCTATACTATTTGCTGGAGCTTGAATTCCCAGGATACCGTAGTTTCCGGGTTGACTAGTAAGATTGTGCCCTTTGGCCCATGTCCATTGATTAGTTACAGTATTATATTTCCAAAGGTCATTTAAAACATCTCCGAAAGGTCCCGACGCATCTAAACCTAAACCTCCAAAGAGCCATAAATTACCATTTGAATCTGCCCAGCCCATGCTTCCTTGCCTGCCGCCCGGATTATTTAGCGCATTTGCGACACCTTGAGTACCGTAAGTGCCTGTCGGTGCAATCATATTACTTCCTCTTATCCATGCCCACTGATTTGAAACGGGGTTATACCGCCACAAATCGTTTAAATAATCTGG
>CALMND010000483.1 GCA_937868565.1 uncultured Bacteroidota bacterium
ACTATTTCACCTGTTGAGAACCCGTCTAAAATACGTGTTAATCGCAGAAATATTGCAAAAATGTTAACTGAAGTAACTAATCGTAAAAAAGCATCCAAATAACTGCTTTAATCATGGAAAGAAATTTAAGAAAAGAAAAAGTAGGTGTCGTAAAAAGTAACAAGATGGACAAAAGCATCGTAGTTGCCGTTATGCGTAAAGTAAAACACCCAAAATATGGTAAGTTCCTTAACAAAACCAGTACTTTCGTAGCTCATGACGAGAAAAACGAATGTAACATAGGAGACACTGTAAAAATTGCTGAAACACGCCCTTTGAGTAAAACAAAAAACTGGCGTTTGGTAGAGGTAGTTGAAAAAGTGAAATAAGATTAGATGAACAGTTAAACGTGACAAGTTAATAATAACAAAACGGATAACGAGTAATTAACGAATAACATTTTAAGAAGATGATACAGAACGAATCAAGATTAACAGTTGCCGATAACAGTGGTGCCAAAGAAGTACTTGTGATACGCGTGTTAGGCGGAACTAAAAAACGTTACGCTTCAATTGGCGATAAAGTAGTAGTTACTGTTAAACATGCCATGCCAAGCGGAAACGTAAAAAAAGGCACAGTTAGCAAGGCGGTAATTGTGAGAACAAAAAAAGAAATTAGTCGACCAGATGGCTCTTACATTCGTTTCGACGACAACGCGGTTGTGTTGCTTAATCCGACAGATGAGATCAGAGGTACTCGTATTTTTGGTCCAGTGGCTCGTGAATTGCGCGATAGACAATTTATGAAGATTATTTCATTAGCTCCAGAAGTACTTTAATTAAACGAAATTTAAGATATGTCAAAAATAAAATTAAAAAAAGGTGACTTAGTAAGGGTAATTTCTGGTGAAAACAGAAGCACCAAGAATAAAGTCGTTGAAGGCAAAATTATCTCCATTGATATTGATAAAATGCGCGCTATTGTGGAAGGTGTTAATTTGATTAGCAAAAGTGAGAAACCAAGTGCAAAAAACACTAATGGGGGTATTGTAAAAAAAGAAGGCTCTATTCATATTTCGAACCTGATGTTGGTTGAAGGAGGAAAAGTGGTACGGATTGGGCGTAAAATAAATGAAAACACTAAAAAACTGGAGCGAATTTCCAGAAAAACTAAGGAAGCAATTAAATAATGGCAACAACAACTTATCAACCCCGTTTAAAGGGTAAATATAGTGCTGAGGTTATCCCGGCATTACAAAAGCAGTTTCAGTACTCATCTCCGATGCAGGTTCCAAAATTGAAAAAGATATGTATTAATCAAGGTATTGGTGATGCTGTATCTGATAAGAAGATGATTGAGTCTGCTGTTAAAGAAATGACAACTATTACTGGTCAAAAAGCGGTTCCAACTTATTCAACCAAGGATATATCTAACTTTAAATTACGTAAAGGCGTTGCCATTGGAGTTCGCGTAACATTACGTGGTGATAAAATGTATGAATTTTTAGATCGTTTGATTGCATCCGCTTTACCGCGAATTCGCGACTTTAAGGGAGTAAACGATAAAGGATTTGATGGCCGCGGAAACTATACTTTAGGGGTAACGGAGCAAATTATTTTTCCGGAGATTGACATAGATAAAGTGAGTAAAATTCAGGGTATGGATATTACATTTGTAACATCTGCTGATACTGACAAAGAAGCTCACGCATTATTAACCCAGTTTGGAATTCCATTTAAAAAGAAATAAGTATATAAAATGGCAAAAGAATCAATGAAGGCCCGCGAGGTCAAACGTAAAAAGTTAGTTGAAAAGTACGCGACAAAACGCGAAGAGTTAAAAAAAGCAGGTGATTCTGTAGGATTACAAAAGTTACCGCGCAACTCTTCTAAAGTTCGTATGCGCAACCGTTGCAGCTTAACCGGTCGTCCTCGTGGCTATATGCGTGATTTTGGTTTAAGCCGTGTAACATTCCGAGAAATGGTTCTATTCGGATTGATACCAGGTTTAACTAAATCGAGCTGGTAAAAATTAAAATAGGGAGGAAGGGAAATATTTAGTATATTTGCCCCCTCAAAAAAAAATAAATAATTGTTTAATATAATTATTCTGTTCGGCAGAGTAACATATAAACTTAAGAAATGACAGATACAGTATCAGATTATTTAACTCGTGTAAGAAACGCGATTAAAGCAAACCACAGAATTGTAGAAGTTCCGGCTTCCAATTTAAAGAAAGAAATCACAAAAATTCTTTTCGAAAAAGGTTACATTTTAAACTATAAGTTTGAAGAAACCGAAAATAAACAAGGGGTTATTAAGATCGCCTTAAAATATCACCCTGTAACGAAACTTTCCGCGATTCGTACTTTGGATCGAGTTTCATCACCAGGTTTACGTAAGTATTCGGGAGTTGCAAAAATGCCCAGAGTGATGAACGGACTGGGGATTGCTATTGTGTCGACTTCAAAAGGTGTTATTACCGATAAAGAGGCCAAACAAATGAACGTGGGCGGCGAAGTTTTATGTTATATTTCATAATTAAGAGGAGGAAATTGATATGTCACGTATAGGAAAATCACCAATAGCATTACCAAAAGGTGTAGAAGTAAAAATAACAAACGGGTTGGTAACCGTTAAAGGCGCAAAAGGCGAGTTGAGCCAGAAGGTTGACACCGATATTACTGTTGCGGTTGAGGAAGGAAATGTAGTGTTGACACGCCCAACAGATCAAAAACGTCACAAAGCATTGCATGGCTTATATCGCGCCTTAATCGCAAATATGGTTGTTGGCGTAAGCGAAGGGTATAAAACTGAACAGGAATTGGTTGGGGTAGGTTATCGCGCAGCTAACAAAGGACAACTATTGGAACTATCCCTAGGTTATTCGCATAACGTTACTTTTGAATTACCGAAAGAAATTAAAGTTACAACTACCACAGAAAAGGGTCAGAATCCGAAAGTAATTTTGGAGTGTGCTGACAAACAATTGATTGGTATGGTTGCTGCTAAAATACGCAGTTTACGTACTCCTGAACCATACAAAGGAAAAGGTATTAAATTTACTGGAGAGGTATTAAGAAGAAAAGCGGGTAAGTCTGCTTCTAAGAAATAATTAGTCAAAAAATATTATCCCGATAACTATCGGAGCTTCAAAAATCAGAAAAAATGGCAGTTAGCAAGCAAGAAAGAAGAAATAAAATAAAGCTTAAAATTCGCAGAAATGTGGTAGGTTCTTCATTAACACCTCGTTTAAACGTGTATAGAAGCAACGCTGAAATATACGCGCAATTGGTAGATGATAAAGCTGGCAAGACTTTATTGGCTGTTGGTTCGGTAGAAAAATCTATTAGTGCGGTTAAAGTGAGCAAAATTGAAAAAGCAAAATTAGTTGGCAAATTAATTGCCGAAAAAGCTGTTGCAAATGGAATTACCAATGTGGTTTTCGATCGCAACGGATTTTTATATCATGGAAGAGTTAAGTCGTTGGCCGAAGGTGCCCGCGAAGGAGGATTAAAATTCTAAAACTGAATTAAGATGTCAAAAGAAGTAGTAAAGCGCGTTAAATCAAGCGATATAGAGTTAAAAGATAAATTAGTTGCCATTCAGCGTGTGACTAAGGTTACTAAAGGCGGTCGTCACTTTAGTTTTTCAGCCATCGTTGTGGTTGGAAATGAAAAAGGAGTTATTGGTCAGGGACTAGGCAAAGCCAATGAGGTGACCGATGCGATTACAAAAGGTATCGAAGATGCTAAAAAGAGTTTGGTGAAAGTGCCAGTTCTTAATGGAACTGTGCCCCACTCTCAGGAAGGTAAATTTGGGGGAGCTCGTGTGTTTCTTAAGCCTGCAGCTCATGGTACTGGCGTAATTGCTGGTGGTGCCATGCGTGCAGTTTTAGAAAGCGTTGGTGTAACTGACGTGTTGGCTAAATCCAAGGGGTCAAGTAACCCTCACAATGTGGTAAAAGCTACGATGGACGCATTGATGAAAATGCGTGATCCTATTACAGTTGCTCAGCAACGAGGTATTACATTGGCACGAGTATTTAACGGTTAAAATTGAGATTATGACAAAGGTGAAATTAACTTTAGTAAAGAGCATATCGAAACGTAGTCCATCGCAAAGAGCAACATTAACTGCTTTGGGTTTAGGTAAAACTAACAGTTCTGTAGAAAAAAGTGTTGATGCTGCCGTTCAGGGCATGATTAACAAGGTAAAACATGTATTAAAAGTTGAAAATATTTAAGACTGATATTTAATGAATTTAAATGAATTAACACCTGCAAAAGGTTCAGTAAAAACAAACTACCGTCGTGGTCGCGGGCAAGGCTCTGGTGGCGGCGGAACTGCTACACGTGGTCATAAGGGAGCTCAATCCCGTTCAGGATACTCATCGAAGCGTGGTTTTGAAGGGGGACAAATGCCATTACAGCGTCGTTTGCCAAAATTCGGTTTTAAGAATATTAACCGTATTGAATATCACGGAATAAATTTAGATGCTATTCAAAAGTTGATTGACAAAACAAACGTAACGGAAGTGAATTTTGAGACCTTGCTTAAACATGGTATGGTAACCAAAAATGAACGCGTTAAGATTTTAGGTCGTGGAGAGTTAAAAGCAAAATTAGAAATTAAGGCTCACGCCTTCACAGCTTCTGCTAAAAAGGCTATTGAAGACAAAGGTGGCAATGCAATTGAGATAAAATAATTATATGAAGCGTTTTTTTGATACCCTTCGGAATATTTGGACCATTGAAGAGCTAAGGCAACGTATCTTGGTGACTCTTGGAATGGTCTTAATATATCGTCTTGGGTCCTACGTGGTACTTCCTGGCGTTAACATTGACGCATTGAATGCGGCTAGCAACTCTAACCAAAGCGGAGGAATTGTTGGTTTAATTAATATGTTCGCTGGTGGAGCGTTTTTAAGAGCTTCTATTTTCGGCTTAGGTATTATGCCATACATTACGGCATCCATTATTATTCAGCTATTGGGTATGGCAGTTCCTTACTTCCAAAAAATGCAAAGAGAAGGAGAGAGCGGACGTAAAAAAATTAATCAGTATACACGTTTCTTAACGATTGCGGTTACTGCGGTGCAGGCTCCGGGTTACATAGCGTCTATAAAATCGACGGCTCCTAATGCCTTCCTTGATACTACGCCTATTTGGTGGGTTCAGTCCATATTTATCTTAGTAACAGGTACTATGTTTGTTATGTGGCTCGGAGAGAGAATTACCGATAAGGGCTTAGGAAATGGTATCTCTTTAATCATTATGATTGGAATTATTTCGCGCTTGCCTTTTGCTTTCCTTTCGGAGGTAAAGTCTAGAACTGCAGGCAACGGTGGTTTAATAATCTTTTTAATAGAGTTGGTAATCTTGTTACTGGTTATTGTTGGTTGTATTCTTTTAGTTCAGGGTACCCGACGAATACCTGTACAGTTTGC
>CALMND010000484.1 GCA_937868565.1 uncultured Bacteroidota bacterium
CTTGCTTCTGGCTGCTTTGTTAAAGCCTAAAATACGTTGACCGGTACTCAACCAATAGCATCAGATTAATTGCTAAAATACATCTTGATCCTGATGGTCTTGTTTGCTCTGTCAAAGTGGGGCTTGATGCCCCCTTTGACTGTTAATTGCCGTAAATGACTCCGTCACCTTCGGTCTTGTTTGCTAGTCCAATGTTAAGTGTTTTTTTTCGAAGTTTATAGGGCTAAGCTTTTTTAATTCTATGTGTGGTTTTTCGTGGTTATAGTTGGTGCATGCTCGGTCAACATTTTTAATTAGTTCTGCTTTATTCGCACAACCCCAAGGTCTTAGATAATTATTCTTTATTACACCATTAATGCGCTCTGCTTTTCCATTCTCATGAGCATATTCACACATGCTGTTTATAATGCCAAGTTTTAGTGTGTATTCTAAGAATACCTTAGCAAAATATTGACCACCTCCATCTGAATGAAAGATGAGTCCGTCTAAGGAAATCCCCCTTCTATACTTTACAGCCATCTGCAGAGCCGGGAGTGTTGTTTGTTCCGTTCTTAATCCATCAGATACGCGCCACCCTACAATTAAGCGAGAGAAATTATCTAAGATAAAAGTGATGTAATACACCTCTGTTCCAATCTGATAATATGTGATATCACTCGACCATACTTGATTGATGCTGACAATTTTAATGTCTGCTATCAGGTTGGGAAAGCGGATTACCCCACTGCTATCTGTAGTTCTAATCGATTTAAACTTTTGTACTTGTCGTAAGCCCAAATTAGAGCAATAGGCAATGAATTTATCTCGCCCCATTAACTTTGGTTTTATCAATTCATACATATATCTCATGGCCATTGTTGGATGCCTTTCTCGGAGTTGATATATTATGATTTCTATATATCCGAACTCCTCGAGCTCTCGTAGTTTTCGATCTAAATACTGATGGAATGATTGTTTACTATAGCCGATTGCCCCGTAAAAAAAATTAAGGCTACTCGTCAACTCTTCTCTGTTTTGCCAGAACCAGATGACGGTTTCGTGCCAGAGTTTTTTTTTATATCTATACCATAGGTCTGCTCAGCAATTGATATGAGTTTATCCTGGAAGATTAACTGCACCTCCTTTTGTCCTAACAATCGCTCCAATTCTGCAATCTTAGATTGAAGCTCCTTAATTTTACGAGTGTCACTTTCTTCTTCCACAATTAGTTTTACCCCCTTTTTGCTGTTAGATCCAAACTTGTACAACCAAAGACGTATAGCCCATGGGCGAACATCATATTCCCTGCTAATTTCAGCAATTGTTACCTGCTTTCGCTCAATTTCTCGTACTTTTTTCTTCTTGAAATCGTCACTGAACACCCTGCGACGGCGCTCTTCCTGATTCAAGGTAAATTTGTGTTTTGTTGCCATGTTTTATCGATTTTAAAGTTATTTTCGTCTTTAAAACCGGTCAACGTATTTCAGGCACTGACATTTTTTAAGCAGAGTCGAAATCTATAACTTTATAGACTATATCGTCAGTACAATGGTCTATAGAAAAACGAAACCCTGAAGGGGTTCAACATAAACTATATCGTCAGTACAATGGCCTATTGAATAACGGAACCCTGAAGGGGTTGAACATCACAAACCCCGGATCTTATCCGGGGTTTAACGACCCTCCCTCCCCCAACCCTGAAGGCCGTATGTTTGTAAAGCATAAGTTCCAGAATGTTATTAGTTTTAGTTTGCAAACTAACCAATTAATAAACCGAAACTTATGCAAGCACAAAATAACATATTGGATTTCAAAGGACAAAACATTTATGTAGGTTTTGATGTACATATAAAGAGTTGGAAAGTAACGATAATGACCGAAAAATTGACCCATAAGACATTTTCTCAGGAGCCAAATCCAAATTTGTTATATGATTACTTGGATAGAAATTTCCCTGGTGGAACTTATCATTCAGCCTACGAGGCGGGATTTTGTGGTTACTGGATTCATAACCGGTTAAAATCTTTAGGAATAAATTCTATAGTAGTTAATGCTGCGGATATACCGACAACCCATAAAGAAAAAGTTCAGAAGGAAGATGCTCGCGATAGTCGGAAAATAGCCAGAGAATTAAGGAATGGGAATTTAACACCAATATATGTTCCTATGTTAAAAACGCTTGAAGATAGAAGTTTGGTACGCACGCGATCTGCATTAGTTAAAGATTTGACGAGGAATAAAAACCGGGTGAAATCATTTCTTCATTTCCACGGTATTAAATTACCAGAAAGGTACAGTAAGTCGACTACAAGCTGGTCAAATCAATTTGTTAATTGGCTAGAGGGCATTGAAATGGAAGAATTGAGTGGCAAGCAGGCACTTGAGAGTATTGTTTTATCCAGTAAGAACTTAAGAGCCTCTGTTTTGCAAACAACAAGACATATAAATGAGTTATCAAAAACAGAAAGATATAGAAGTAACGTACAGCTATTAAGAAGTGTGCCGGGTATAGGCTTATTAACGGCAATGATGATATTGACGGAGTTGGAAGACATAAATCGATTTAAAAATTTTGATGCACTATGTGGTTTTATAGGGCTAATACCATCAACACATTCAAGTGGAGAAAAGGAGGTTGTGGGAGAAATCACATCACGGGGCCACAGTATTTTGCGAAGCGCAATAATAGAGAGCGCGTGGGTAGCGGCAAGGTATGATCCTGCGTTAATAAAAAGTTATAATGAATTATGTAGGCGAATGGAACCCAATAAGGCCATAATAAGAATAGCTAGAAAATTATTAAATAGAATAAGATATGTATTAAAAGAGAAAAAGGCATACGAGTGTTCTATAGTGCAATAAACAACAATTTCTATGAAACAAATTGAATTAGTGAGACTGCTATTAGCCCCTTGCAGTACTGAGCAATCGGTGTCCGCTACCTGAAGGCCGCAGCTCACTTTCTATAAAAATTAAAGCACGGCAATGCGACCCAAGTTAAAAGTTGGTTTCGCTAATAGAAGGATATTTTATAGTAATTGTTTCAAAGGAAGATGCAAATAAAACAAGTAGAATGATTGAGTTTTATTAGCCATATTAGACAGTAAATGGTGTAAAAATAAAAAGCCTCAATAAAGAGGCTTATAGGATATTTACGTCATAAACCCTATTGCTGATGGGTTGCTCTCCAGCAGAGCCCATTTCCTCTTGGGGTTTACTTAACAAAAATAGTATAATAACCGTCCGAAACTTGTTTTACAACATAGAAGGGGTTGAA
>CALMND010000485.1 GCA_937868565.1 uncultured Bacteroidota bacterium
TTTCTTTTCAAGCATCTTTTGCATGTTCGGAATGATACCAAAAACCCCGATAGAACCAGTAATGGTATTTGGTTGAGCAAAAATGCGATCGGCCGCACAACTAATGTAATATCCGCCGCTTGCAGCCAAATGTCCCATGCTCACTACAAAAGGTTTTGCTTTTTTGGCCAGCACGACTTCGCGCCAAATAACGTCACTTGCTAAGGCGCTACCACCTGGTGAGTTCACGCGCAATACGATTGCTTTAATCTTATCATCTAGTCGCGCCTCGCGTATCGCTTTGGCCAAGCCCTCGCTTCCAATTTCATCGTCGCTTCCTTCGCCATCTGAAATAGAGCCACTGGCATAAATAACGGCAATTTTTGTATTATTCAATTTAAGGTCAGGTTTGATTTTAGCTTCGTATTTAGCTATTTCTACCATTTTCATTTTGTCTTTTTCTTTCAAGCCAATTTTCTTTTTAAGTTCAGAAACAACTTCGTCTTCGTAAGCAGTCGCGTCAAGAAATTTCCCCAAGGCATCTTCCGGAAATTGAATCTCCAGGTTGTTCGCCATTTTGTTTAGGTCGTCAACACTTATTTTTCGGCTTTCGGAAATACCGTTCAACATAGAGTTCCAAATCGTATTTAAAAAGGTTTCTGACTGAAAGCGATTGGCCTGGCTCATTTTGTCCAATAAAAAAGGTTCAACAGCACTTTTAAATTTTCCGTGTCTGAACACCTGCATTTCGATATCTAATTTTTCGAGAGTGTTTTTAAAAAACATTAAACTCATGTTAAGCCCTTTCCACTCCATACTTCCCTGAGGATTTAAAAACACTTTATCGGCTACCGATGCGAGATAATACTCGTGCTGGGCGTAATTTTCGGAGTAAGCATAAATAAATTTACCAGATTTTTTAAATTGAGCCAGTGTTTCTCTTAATTCATGGATAACTGCAAAACCTGTTTGTACACTTTGTACGTTAAGGTAAATGCCTTTAATGTTTTTATCCGTGGCAGCGTATTTAATTTTTTTAGTGAGCGAATTTAAACCTAAATCATTGTTTCCACCAAACGGTGACTCACCACCAAATTCTTTAAAAGGGTTTAGTTTTTCTCTATCGTTAATTATCCCGTTGAGGGTTAATTTTAAGATTGTATTTTCTTTAACAACGCCGGAACTTTTTTCTTCTTTAAATGCGCCGTTAACACTTGATTTAATTACGGCTATTATTATTACGACCGCCAAAACCGTAGCTAATATTATTCCTAGTATCGAACCAAAAAAGGCACCAAAAAATTGCTTCATTCTTAAATTTTTATTAGTTAATTATTCATTCTTCGTACTGGTGAATCCGCTTAAAATATAAACTATTACACAGCCACCAATTTTCTATATTTGTATTTTGGGTAAAAATAAACATATTAAGGCTTCTGGAAAGAAAGATTTTACCAATGTGGTTTTTTTAGGTTTGGGCGGAAACATAGGTAATCGTTTGGAAAACCTGGTTTGGGCTCTAAAAGAGTTGGAAAAAAATTGTGGTAAAATTGAGAAGAAGTCTTTGGTCTATGAAACCGAAGCCTGGGGTCACGATTCTTTTAATAAATACCTCAATCAGGTTGTTAAATTGCATACGAAACTAAATGCCAAAATGCTGCTGAAACAACTTTTAAATATCGAGAAAAGGGCCGGCAGAAAAAGAAACAAGGCGCAATTTTCGGATAGGATCTTGGATATTGATATTCTGTTTTTTAATGATGAAATAAGAGAGAGCAAAGTTTTAAACATCCCACATCCTCGAATTCATTTAAGAAAATTTGTTTTAGTACCATTAAATGAAATTGCTAAAGGTTTTGTACACCCCGTTCTAAAAAAAAGAGTGCAAAATTTACTGAGGGTTTGCCCGGATCATTTGACCGTAAAGCCATTTCAGGAGTTAGAAAGAACAGTATACATCTGTGTTGAAGGAAATATTGGCGCAGGGAAAACTACTCTGGCAATGGCTCTGGCC
>CALMND010000486.1 GCA_937868565.1 uncultured Bacteroidota bacterium
AAAAGTAACAACGACCGAACCCGTTTGTATACCCATGTTAAAGCTATGCTGCGTGATTTACCTCAGGATATGGTTTACCTCATTAATACCCATGAATGGGGTTATCAGAAATTAAACAGCGCCATTCATGTCGGCATGGAACATAATTACCGCTATGCAAAAGGAACAGGTAATATTCTCATCAATATGCGTTCAGCGGCTTTCACCAACGATTATGATTTTTCGGCAGCAACAATTACCACTGTTAACAAAAACGATTTAGGAAAAATAAATATCAATACGCGTTTCTTTGGTCAATTAGGTTTTGGAAACAAATTACCTTCGGAATCCATGCTATATGCTGCAGGCGCCAATAACGAAGATTTGATGAATAATAAATATACCCGCTCTATGGGCTTTGTTCCGCCGGATTGGGGGAATTATGGAATTGTCACCAATCATTTCACAGCTGGTGGAGGATTAGGTTTGAGAGGCTATTCAGGTTACTTGCTCGCACAAAAAAATGCCGATGGAACCATTTCATATAATTACAAAGGAACAACTGGCGCTTCCTTTAGCGCAGAACTTGAGTTTGGAAAATTGTTCAGGAAATTTAATCCCCGCTTTTTAAAGAACAGTATTAAATTACAACCTTATTTATTTGGAGATGCCGGAATCATCAACACGAGTAAGCCGGGTGCTAAGGCCATTGTGATGAGTGATTTAATGGCTGACGCAGGAATTGGAACAACTTTGAGTATTTTACGCTGGGGAAAATTGTATGGTTTAAAGCCATTAACCATTCGTTTTGATTGTCCGTTTTTTATTAGCCGTTTACCAAAAGCCGAAAAAGATTATTTGCAGTTTAGATGGATGTTGGGAATTAATAAGGCGTTTTAGGGAAGATGGACGTTAGTTTGGCGGGCCCCTTTCCAATCGGTGCAACATAATTTCGCTAACAAAACTTAAGGTTATTGGTTTGCAACAAATTTCCGTACCATATCAGTAAGCCATAAATCCGAATCTGCAAATCACAAACAGAATTTACTGTCACAGTAAATAAATGCACAAGCCAAAATTGTGCAAGCTCCCCAAAAAATAGCACGGTTTTAATCGCAAACGTTTTACTCATCTATTACCTGTTTGCTAAATACCTGACAAAATATACTTACCACGTATGTGATTATACGTATTAAGTATAACATCTTTTTCATTCCTACATTAACTTTATACCAATCACAAATACTGCAGAATTTGTAATTCGAAATAAAGTTTAACAATTCAAAAAAAACAAAACATGAAAAAAAATCTAGTAGCGTTAGCTTTGTGTCTTAGCCTGTTTACAGTAAAAGCCTCGTTGACAAAAAGCGGAACACTCTCAAATTATTGCGAGACACAGGACGGAAATTCGCTCAACATCTCATTCAGATGCATGCCTTCTACCGATTGGTGTTTCCGCGTTGTCGGAGACTGCCTATATATAAATTGCGGGAGGTCATTTCCAACATCTCAGGAACCGGTATACGACCCAGCGAATGATTTATACACCCTTGAATTATTACCATAAAAAATAACAACTAACACTCAAACAAAAATGAAAAAAAATTTCGTCCTGTTAGGTTTACTTGGTGCAATGTATAGTGCACAAGCAACCGTTACAAAAAGTGGCACCGTATCAGAATACGAGGAACATAGAAATGGAACCACAATCACAATTTCCTTCAGATGTCTACCCTCTACCGATTGGTGCTATACAAGAGATGGTAGTTCTCTTTGGGTAAATCCATGTCGCATAATTCCAACTAGTCAAGACCCTGTATACGACCCAAACACTGATCGTTACACTATTGAATACGAAGAGTAAAACAAAAGTGTTAAAATGCCCGTTGAAAAAGACGGGCATTTTAGTTCCTACAACACTAATTAAAAATTTCTGATTAATTTAACACTAGTTTAAAACATCGATGAACCGTAAGGTAATTTTATTACTCGTATTAATTGTAACTAAACTTTTTGCCACTAAAAAGATAGAAGTGTATTTAAATTTTAACGAGTGTGTTAATTGTTACGCCATTCTGAATATACTTCATACCCTACCAGACTACGAAAAGACAATTGTTATTGCAAAGACCGACAGTCTTATGGCGCTCGAGTTTCTGGAGAACTATAACTTACCATCCGATATCTCATACCGATATATTTCTAAGAAAAATAGTCCTTTATCCTATTGCAAGGTGTATAACAATGATGCTTTGGCCGACAGTTTTGCCCTTAAAAATATTTCCAGCAAAATGGCTAGTATAACTCAGCTTAAATCCTCTAAAAAAGAGTTACGAAGTTTTAACATTCCCTCTACCATGGCTTTTAATTTTGAACGACTGGACGTTAGTGTAAAAGGCAATTACTTTAATATCTACGACTACTCACTTAATAAAAATGTTATTTTTACCCTTGACCCTTTTAAAGACACAATTTCCAGAGTAATTGAAATAAAAGGGAAAGCTTTCTCACCTCGGTTGTTTTTCAAATTAGGCCGATTAGATTCATCTCTTTACTACATTTGTTATGACTTTCTAAAACAAAATCGCTGGGCCGATGCGCAGATCGAATCCTCATTACTAACAGATTCTTCAATCATTCTGCTACTTAATTTTCCCAGCTTACATGTTAATCCAAAAAATATAGCCGATACAATTGTTGGCATGAGTTTTTATTTATATGAAAAAGGGCTAGTCAGCAACGCAAAAAAACTATTTGCACTAGCCGACCAAGAAATGACAAAGCAAAGCAACAATCGTTTTTTTATTGACAATAGCAGACCTTTGTTTATGCGCTCAGGTAAACTTTTCATCAGCGTTAACGACACTAAAAAAAGTGAAGACAAATTCCCATTGTTTGCAAGCTTTACCCACAACAAAAATCAATGGTTTGAGTTTGAAAAAATGGATAGCTTAACATTTGAAAAGAATCTCTATTTATCGAATAACATCAACAAACATTTCATTCAACTGAACAGACAGTTTTACTTTGATGTGAGTTTGAAACTTCTTGTTGACTACCATAAGAGTAAAGCTCTTTATTTGAAAAATTTGGACTTATCTGCCACAAATTATTATGCCAGGGATGTCGTTCAAGCGGGTGACACTTTAAAAATAATTGTCAGCAAGGAGGAAATTATTGAATTGCTGGAATATGATCTTAAAACCGAAAAAGTAATCAAAAGGATAAAGCTGGAAATTTCCGACTGCTCTCCGAGGACATTAAGATTTTATGACCCGAAAACTCTAGCATTCATAAACAAATTAAACACCAAGATACACCTTCAAGACATTGAAAAATAAATGGCAATCTGTTAAATAGATGAATGCCACGCGCTATAATAGCTCATTTAAAAAGCCAAAATAATGTTCGGCTCTTCTTTCGGCAAAAAAATCTAAACTCAACATAATACTCGCCTGAATGAAAAGTCCGAAGCCGAGCCCTTTCATGAATTGATGAGTACCGAAACCAAACATACAGATGATACCAAAGGCTATCAAAAAAATTTCAACATAGCGGTATATCTTAAAATTTTTAAGCACCACTATCATACGCGGAATTTCTTCCGTTCGTATTCTCGTAGGCTCCTCTTTCACTATTTTTTGTACTCTTTCTATATCTTTTGGACTCCTATGCCAAACCGTTGACCCAACAACAATCTGAACCAAAGCTACCGTCACAAGAGGAACCAGCATCCCCCGGTAAAAACTTCCTTTCTCAATAATCAGCAGGTACCCGGCAAAAGCCATGACTGCTGTTCCAATTAAAACAAATAAAATACTCTCGTATTTTTCTGAATTAAAATAGAGTTTGATAATTTCCATGTTAGTGAGCTTTATCCTGAATACTTCTTGTTACTTTTACTACCATAGCCCGTGGTAAGAAACGAACCGAATTAGCCATAATGCTGTTCACCAGACCGTGAATGGCTATTGTTTTCCCCTTTAACATGGCCTTGTAACCATACTCTGCCACGGCTTTGGATGTTGGAAGTTTTCTTCCCTTTACCAATTTGCTGTCTTGCATAGCGGCTGCTTCCTGGAATCCGCTTTCTGTAGCACCGGGACAAAGCGCGGTAACGGTAATTCCTTTATCCCGTAGTTCGTTATCAATGGCTTCAGAAAAACTTAGAACATAAGCTTTGGTAGCATAATAAACGGCCATGGTTGGCCCTGATTGAAAAGCAGCTGTAGAGGCAACGTTCATAATGCGTCCGCTGCGATTAGTAACCATGTCTTTTAAAAATAATTTTGTAAAGTGAGTGAGACAGGTAATATTCAAGTTAATCA
>CALMND010000487.1 GCA_937868565.1 uncultured Bacteroidota bacterium
ATCCTCCGGTAAGATTGGAAATTGAAGCTGTAGCATTATTAATTCCGGTACAAGGGAGCTGCGGGCTGGCAGAGAGGTTACCAGTGAGCGGAGTAGGAGGCGAAAAAAAAGTGGTAACGGTATTTGTGAGGTTTATTCCAGCATCGTAAACAATAATAGTATGGGTTCCTGGCGCCAACCCCGTTCCGATAGAACCCGTTTGTCCGGACGGAATCCACGTGTATGAAAAAGGTCCTAGACCTCCGATAGCTGTAATGGTTGCACTACCTAAAGTAGCGCAGGTGATAGAACTGGTTACAGCGCTAACCATAGCTTGACCGAAGTTACACTGATTTGGGACCGCTATTGGATTACAAAATTGACTATAGGACGCTGAATAGGTTGCAACAAACTCACTACCGGAAATATAAAGTTGCTTGGTATTTCGGTTTAACATGACATCGTAAACATATTTGTATTGTGTGTTTGTTGTTACGGTTATCGGAGGAAGCGCGGTAAAGCTGGCACCGTTAAAATTGAAACAATTTATGAAGCCATTAGCTCCTAGATAAATATTATCACAATCGTCAACAGCAATGCCTCCTTGAACTCGAGGCGCTAATCCTGTATTAACCGAACCAGTGATTACGCCAGTGTTTTTATCATAAGCCACCAACCATTGACCATCATAGGCATAAAGATAATTCATATTCACGGCCAGAGCGTTAAAGGCAACAGCGTTTCCCGCATTAGCGCCAACATATAAACTTTTATTAGCCAAATATGAAAATCCACTTATGCCACTAGGTTTTCTCCAAACTGAATTCGTAAAAGACGGAGCAATTTTAGCTATCTGATGATTTAATTGTGCGTGTCCAAGAAAATAAACAAAAGCGTCACCTACGGCATCTGTAGCGTAGGCTACAATGTCTTGGCAACACCCGGAAATACCGGGGCTAAAGGTCGTTACAAGTTGTATAGCACCGGTAGTTGAATTAACTATTTCTCCAGAAGTAGCTACACCTCCATAAACAATCAAATCTCCATTGCATACATAATCCATACTCCACACTTCGCCAATGGATGGCGCACCGTTACTCACAAAATTGTCGTAGTTTCCGTTAGCGTCAATTCTAACTATATTTGGCAAGCCCTGATTACGTGCTACAAAGGTTTTGCCAAGCGACTTGTGAACTAAAAAATTGCAAGACCAAACACTCCCAGAATTCCAGGATATTGGCGCGACAATCAAACCAGAAAAGGTCCAAATTAAGACACCGGCCGGACTGTATTTGGCAACTTTACATCTTGCAATACCTGCATTATTTCCTCCATAAACATAAGTATTTCCAATAAAATCAAAATCAACATCGTAACCATAGTTATTTAGGCTTAAGGTTGTAATAGCGGTCACCCATGGATCAATTATAAGCGTTTTGGAAATATCTAAATGATTTGGAACTTTAAAAGTCACCACCTTATTAGTCAATTCGTAAGCAGACTGAACAGATTGTCCATCAGAGTAATAACTTATTGGCAGGTGTTCCGTGATTTTATCCAAAGGAGAGGTGATTATCACTTCTCCATCATGGAGTATTATTTTTTTTATGTCCCCCGAATAAAGTATTTTAAATTTGTTCAGGTCGCCTCCGGGATGGACGATCACACTATACTTAATGCCATATTTTTTATCTTCAGGGATAATATACTCCACGTCGCTTTTATCATACACATTTTTGTAGGTAATTTTTTTAAACGTATTTGAATTCAAATCGGCTGTGCCAAAGGTGAAATAATGGCTTTGTTTTTCGGAAGGTAAAATATAAGAGCTGCTGCTGTTTGAACTGTCCCAATTCATATAAACGTATTTATAAGTGGGTTCGCTCTCAGGAGAAGGCTGATTTTTTCCCTCCGATTCCCTCTCCCTTTCTTCTTCCTCGCTTTCATCTAATTTAAGTGGTTTAA